>NZ_JACTUZ010000030.1 GCF_014490445.1 Pseudoroseomonas ludipueritiae
CTGTTCCTCTCGTGAACACAGCCCAGCGGCAGGTTCTTCGAGGTCTCCAGGTGTAGCAGTAGGCCTTAATGGCTCCCTCCAGCCTGGTACATAGACGGCACGCTGCAGAACAATCCACAGCACCGGTCGACGGCGCCATCGAGACGGATACCCACCACTTGCCCGATGCCCATCTCACTATCACTAATTGATAGGAGGCCTACGGAGCCATTTCTAATGTCCAACCACCTCACGCATGGGCCACAAACGAAATCCAGCACCGTCCAATACCTAGATTTCCCGACAAAAATGTTAGCTTATAAGCTAACATTTTTGGTAACGACTGTGGATAATTAATGAAAATAGCTCTTCCTCTAAGAAAATTCTTGCACGGCAAAACACATATACATAAGTAACGTCGCTGTGAGCCATTCGGCCTACGCAGGTAACAACGCGCTCATCGGCCGCCAAGGAGCAGGCGCATTTCAGCGAGGAGTTCATCGAACCTGGGCTTCCATCAGGGAAGCCTATCCCGTCACCGCGTCCCAACCGCCGCCTTGGAAAGGGCACTTGGACGCATGGAGTAGAAATGATGTCCATCAATGTGAATGCTGCCGCAGTTGCACTCGTGAAGGCGGTTAGGAAGCTCCCTCCTGATTACACCAGCCCCGAGGCAAGGGGACCTATCGCTATCATCGCCACGATGAAGCACAATCATCATATCCGCGTCTTTGCACGCTACGGGCATATGCCCTCTGGATTTAGGTGCTCTCGGTATATTCGGCCGTCGTCCAAAGCCGGACAGAAGCTTATTGAAAAGCTGCTGGCCAGGGACATGCAATGCGCTGAGCGTCTGATGCAGGATTTTATCAAGAACCGGTCGCTCATGTTCTACGGCAGGCTGATTAAGACAATTCCGGCTGATGAGATTGACCAGGACCCGGCGCTGTACACGCTTTATGATGCCCAAGATGAAGAAGAGACGGTCACGCAGGATATGGAGCCGACCGTTGAAGATGCAGAAGTTTTCAATTCGCTGATGGAAGCCGCTCAGCATACTCAGCAGGCTCAGCGCATCGTGCAGACCATTCATGAGTTGCAGCAGCACCTCGACAAGCTTCAGATTGGCCTTGATGAGATGGAGCGCAGCCTGCTCGACTACCTCGTTCAGTTGAGACACACCGGCGAGTGAGCAACACAATCTGGCATCTGCGCTGCTGTGTCGATTTTCGTTGTCTCTTTCGGCTCTGAGACCTCATCATAAATGAAATCAGCCGCCGAACAGGGTTTGCAGACCCAATGACCGGCGGCTGATAACAAGAATAACAATGGGTCCATGATTATGCTGCTGCCAGCACAAGCCAAGGGATTCTGCAATCTAGAACTCTAGAGATGAGTTCGGATTTCGAGAACCCCCTCCCCTTCCAGCCCTTTGCCGGAGCAGGTGTTTATCGTTCAGGCGATGCTGTCGCACGTGAGCACAGTAGACGACTGCATGATGAACGTCTGCTTGAGCGGCTGGAGCGCCTCGGAATTGATGGCCGGGCATCGGGCCGGTCGACTGTCACAGCCGTGGACCTCGCGACGGAAGGCGCCATTGCTGGAGCCACACGCCCCGAGGTGAGACGATGGGGAATCTTCCAACAGAACAGGCACCGCCAACGTATCGACGCGCAAGCACGCATTCGGTCTTGGCTGTCATCGCAACATCCCGATGACCGAAAGGACCGGCGGGTCATCCAACTGATGTTGCGGTTGAAGCATGGTAACCCCGCACCTGTCGCCGAACTGGCATTGAGGCACTTCAGCTTCACTAGAATCCTGAACGACGCGCTTCGATACAGCCGCCGGCGGCATGGCTCATCTGTGGTGCCGTTGAGCTACGGCATCCATCATCGAGCATTGCAAGGCGGAGCATTCATTGACATCCACGCCCACATCTCAGTCGATGTTGGTCGAGGAGCTGACCTCGATTGGCTACACACATATCTCAGTCGCCACTTTCAGGCCTTCATATCGCCCTGCCAGTTCAACCTTGATGACGGTCATGAGGAAGCCGAGGCCGCGTATGAGCTTGAAATGTTCAATGCCCACCGCTTCTCCGACGAGCATCTGAGGACCTACGTCTCCCAGCATCACATCGAGCATCGCCTTCATAGACATCAAGTACTCGGGCCGCTCCGCGAGCATGTGTCAGAACTTCAACGCAGTGGTCTTCGGCCCATCCTGGTCGAGCGTGGTGACGGCAAAGCGGCTGAAAAGATTGCTCTCAAGTACCGCCCTACCATTCCCCGCCTGACCCGGCAGGCGTCTGCACCTCAGTGGCAGGCTGGGCCATGCCTGCTGACGGCTCGCCTAACCTGGGTCGGCAATCAACTCCGGCCAGCCCTTATCATCCGCAACTGGAACGGGGATTGGGCTTCCCTGACGCAGCGGTATGACGTGGAGGCCCTGGTGGCTGCCGCCCGCAGTGCGCTCGGCTCCCAGCCAACTCTGCCACCTATATTGGCCACGACGGTTAATCAGGAACAATCGAAGAACATTATTGCCGGGCAGAACCCCTGTGGGCAGAAGGAACCACCTGCGGCCCCAAGGAAGGACATGGTGCAGGGTGACGCAGCACCAACGGAAGCCCTTCCTTCCCCAAGTGAGGAGACTAGCGGTGGTCCAGAAACCCTTCAGGCACGGATGATAACCCACCAAGCGCCGGCCGTCCGCACCTTCGGACAGCGTCGAAGTACCTTCCGGCCTGAATTGTGCGGGTCCTGCGCTCCTCGCCTACATTGAAAGCAATGCAACGTTAGCAGTCAGGCATACTGCCTGGACAAATGCGCGCATCGTTCAGCAATCATATCAACCAGTTTGGGCAGTACTGGTGTTCTGAGGCCGTCACTTGCACAACGGTCGGCGACAAGCTTCGCGGCATCGGGAGCTTTGACGATAAGGTCCCGCAGAATCGCCAGAGTAGCATCAGGATTTATTTCGCAGGCGATAGATTCAGCCACCCAATGGCGCAGCATAATCCTTTGAGCCAGATACGTCCCGTCAATTGACATCGCGAGCTTCGTCTTCCGGGGATTATCTTGATAAGGCAGATAGCTGTTTAAGTCGTAAAGAGGCGCCAGCCGAATGAACGGCGGCCGCCCAGGACCAATGACGACCGAGTAGTTCTTCGCATGGGCATCTGTACCGAGGATGACGAAATTAAATGCGACCGCCCGGATAAGGCGGACCAAGTCTTCCTCGGGACCCACCGAGTAGGCCCGAATGACGGCGCAAACGTCCCGGAGCCCGGGACCACCTTCGCGCTGGTACTTGAAGCTCGGCCTAACCGACAGCGCCTGACACATATCCTCTTGATGGATGCGAACGACATTCCCGGTTTTGAGCCGGACGCGGTCATATCGTTCGACGACAATGGCTTGATTGCCGGCAAACTGCATAACTTTCGACACAGCAGCCGGGCTGTCGAGTTCACGGGAGAGTTGTAGGCTGAAGTGCTCGTTCTCCACTTGGCCAAGAAGGCCATCCATGGGGGGCTTCAGGATATGGGTAGTCGGGATAGACCCCGTCGGTATGCCCCATCGATTGCCATTCTCATCGTAATGAAGAGCGGTTTTGGATTGCGCTCCGCCCAGGCTGAACTGGCCCGCGTCGTTTGGCCGACGGCCAATGCTGCCGCGCTCCTCCCGGAGTCCGGCGAGCAGGGCACCAACTTCTTCCTCCGAAAGCCACTCAATTTTGCCGGTCGTGAGGGTCGCTTTGCCTGGGCCCGTGTCGATGAACCGAACCGCGCCTGCACATTCCTGTCCGATGATGGAGAGCAAGGCGATTGGGTTGCTAGGCGAGACATGGTGCTCGCGAGCAATCCGGTCCAGAACGATTGGGTTCTCGGGCAAGAGCCCCCAAAGGAACGGGCCTACCTTGTCTTCACCATATATCTCATCGCTGACCGGCATCGATAGGGAGACCGGAACCGCTCTATCTGAGGCAGCATAACTCGGCGCATACTGGTACCCAGCACGTCCATGCTCATCCTGAAACACCTCTCCTACATAGGTGTCGTAAAGGTAGACAGAGAGTTGCCGGAGCCTTCTACCAGCGCCTGTGACAGGCGCCTTCACTTGAGTCGCCAGCGCTTGAAGGCGTCCTTCACCAACTCCGCGCTCTGCTCAAGCGCGCGGTCCGTATCCTTTGTAGCGGCACGACGGAAGCGGATGGCTGGTGCATCGCTCTTCTCTCTCTTGATAGTGTAGACTTCTCCCGCCTTGACGCTGCGCGTGCTCGACGGACGAACGCGGAACGTCCCAACAGCCTGGGCACCCTCCCCCTTGAGCTTGTTCGCTGCCAGCAGAATGCTGGGACGAGTACGCTTGCGGACTACGACATCGGCCTTCGCGTCCCCGCTGCCCAGGTCGATGGAGACCCCGAGGACGGTCAGGAGGCGCATAACTTGGCCGATTTCGGCCGTAGCCTTGCCATTTTCGACTTCGGACAACCACTTCTGTGAGGCAGGAACCATCTTAGCAAGTTCATCCTGCGTGAGCCCTTGATGCTTCCGCTGGCCACGGATGAAGCTCCCAAGTTCATCGGGGGTAGAGACTCTCACCTTAAGCAACTCCTATAGCCGTTCGGCCATAACGTCCTATAACCGGAAGGCCTTAAAGTTGCACTCCTGATTCGGTCATTGGGCCACCGCAGTCCTAGCCGCAGCGTCCAGGCATATTGAGGCCTCAACCATCTGAAAGGCTGATGAGGAGAGCTTCTCTCGTCCACCGAATCAGCTGAAATTGCGCTGCGGCTTGAATGAGATTGTCCCTCGACATGGTGCAGAGAGTGTCCTATCTGGGGATTAGCTGCACGAAGAAGATTGAGTATTTACAGTGGCTTGTCTGCTCACGATTCCGTGACTTAGTGTCCAGGTTCCCCAGCCATCTTTTCCTAAGAGATTGTAGTTGTTGGAAGAGGTGGCCCGGCTTTTGGTCGGAAGCCGCACTTGCCTTCAACTGTCCCACATCACCCGCAAAAGCGGTATTTACCGGCTATCGACGGCGCCTTCCCCGGCAGGCTGGGTTGGAGGTCGCGTCAGCCTCCGCACGCGCCATTTCCGTGAGGCGGAGTTTCTGGCGGGAGTGATGGATCGTGCGTTCGATGGTGCCCTGGCGCGGACAAGGGCAGCAGTGACAGCGGGCAGTGGCGACCTCATCGCCATCCTCCAGGCCTACTGAAGGAGAGCCTGGAGAAGCACCTCACCACCTCCATTGGCCCATCCGGTGCGCTCCCTGTGGGACTGCGGCCCCTTGGCATGTTGGAGATGGAGGCGGCGGACACCCGCGACGCCTTCTTCTCGCAACGACCGGCACTTCAGCCAGGAGGTAGATGACCTCCTAGAGCGGCATGGGCTGCCCATCGACTTCCGCGACAGCCTGAGGATCGGGGTCATGGAGGCCTAGCTCCAGGTCATCTAGGAGACCATCCGGAGGGGCAAGGGAGAGGCCCCGCTGGTGTTCCCGCCGGAGACACCCACGCCTGCCGCTGCCCCACCGCAGCCCTCCGGCAACGCAGCGCCCGCCTCCCCTGCCCCTCAGCCCACCCCTTCCGCACTCCTCGCAAGCAGCCTGGTGGAGCCGTACTTCCGCCACCGGCTAGAGCATGACGGGCTGTCTCACCACGACATGAGGCAGGAACGGCGCACCCGTCGTCGCTCTATGGAGGTGCGTGGCGACCGCCCGGTGGACCGCTTTGGGCGCGGCGACATGACCCACTTCATGGACACCATGCGGGGCCTACGGACCAACTACGGGAAGTCCCCCAAGGATGCGGATATCATTGCACAGGCTGACGCGGCGGGCGTGGAGAGGATCGCCAAGCAGACTGTGAAGCGCCATCTCTCCGCACTTACTGTGTTCTTCCGCTACACCGTGGATCAGGGGCACCTGACGAACAACCAGCGGGAGGAGCTTGCAGGAGGACATCGCCTCAAGGCTTCCCGAAAGATCAAGGCGCAGCGCGACGCATGGACCTTGCAGGAGCTGACGGCCCTGTTCGCCTCACCCGCCTGGACCAGATGCCTCAGCGCCCACTTCCGCAGCAATTTAGGCCCGAACATCATCCGCGAATTGAAGTACTGGCTCCCCCTCCTGGCCCTCTTTCACGGAAAGGCCTCTGGGCCAGGCGCCAACTCGCCTTTGCGCCCCTGCGAAAGGCAGTGCCCTACAGCATCGGCACAGCCCAAAAGGCCTTTGTGACGGGCCACCACCAGGGCTGGGAATCCTCAAGGACCGGCACTGCCGCTCCCACTCCGCCACTCCCCTCCAGAGACGGTTCGCCGAGAACCCCTACAATGATGATTGACGCTTCCGAGAGGCGCATCTTCAGAGCGCAACCCAGGAAATGCACCTGAGTTCTTTCTTCAGACGCAAGGATATTGCATTATGTGAAAATACGTCGTGGACGCGGTCGGTGTAGCGGGCAATCGGCTTGGCCCTTGGCTCACTGGCACGGAAGCGAAGCCTCGCTCTCTTCAACCCTTTGCATGGCTGTGTGCCCGATGAACACCGACCTGCCACTGGCTAACTCGTTTATCGCCGGCCGTGAGGAGCGGATGGCTCCTCTCGAACACAGTCTCGCCGCAGCCACCGGCATCACCACTGGTGTCGCCATCTCAGCCGTGTTCTGGGTGGCCGTCATCTACGCAGTCCGAGCGGCAATAAACTGACGCTGGCGGCAGCCTGAGTAGCTGTGGTCGCGCCTGCCACAAGCCGCGTCTAGGATCATCTCAGTTGTAGTGGACGATGGCTCATGCAGAGCCGTTGACGCCTGCGCCACGGTGTCCCGCAGAGACCCCACATGAGGGGTCCGGACACCAATTCGGCTTAGCAATTACAGGCGCTTAGGCGAGCACGTGCTGCGGCTTCAGGTTCTCCAGCCACTTCCGCTCAAACAATAAAAGCATGCAGGCTTCGCCGGATCTCCCCAGGCGAGGTCTCTTCCGCGTTCAACTTACCCATGAATTCTCTGGATCACCGGCGAAGGCTCAGCCTGTTGCTGCCGTCCGCCCGGCACGCTGGGCACGCGGAGGCGGAATTATCTAAAGCCTCCCTTAAGCAGCGGTTCCCCCACTTCACAGCGGGGTCGTGGAAAGCCGATATCACTTTCCGCTGGCGAAGCAGCGCAGAAGCGCCAGCTTCCGCAGCAGCAACGCCGGAATCCACGATTGGGCTGAGCCTGTTAACCTGGCGGCACCGCGGCCAGCCATGTCAGCTCGCCCCCTTGTCCCAACAGCTGGTCAGGGTCTTCAGCCTGCCTGGATGCCGGCGGCCTGGATGAGCCGCCCCCACTTCTCAATCTCTTCTCCAACAAAGCTGCGGAAAGCGTCAGCAGCCAGCAGTCCCGGGCTGGCGCCCAGCATTGCCAGCCGCTCACGCAAGCCAGGGTCCTTCAGCGCTTCGTCCAACGCTGTGGCCAGCCGTGCAGCGATGGCCGGCGGGGTGCCGGCGGGCGCAAACAGGCCATGCCATTCCAGGCTCTCGTAACCCGGCAGCGTCTGCGCCACGGCCGGCACGCCCGGCAGGCGGGCCACCGCCCCCTGCCCTGTATGAGCAATGACGCGGAGGCCTTCCTGCCTGTGCAGCGGAATGGCGGAGGTGGCGGTGGAGACGATCATGCCGATGCGCCCGGCGCGCAGGTCGTTCTGGGCCGCCGGGGTATCGCGGTAGGGCACATGGATAATCTCGGTGCCCGCCGTGCGGTTGAACAGTTCCAGCGCCAGATGCTGGGAGGAGCCCGTGCCGGTGCTGGCGCAGGTGATCTCGCCCGGCTTCGCCTTGGCCAGCGCGATCAGTTCCGGAACCGTGGTGGCCGGGCAGGCCGGCCCCAGCAGCAGCACGTTGGGAACCGTGACGATGCGCGCCACCGGCAGGAAGTCGCGGCGGGCATCGTAGGGCAGGCGCGGCATCAATGCCGGATTGATGGCGAAGCCGCTGGCATCGTCCAGCAGCGTGTAGCCATCGGGCTTGGACTGGGCGACGGCATTGGCGCCGATGGTGCCGCCGGCGCCGGCGCGGTTCTCCACCACCACCGGCTGACCCAGGCCTTCCGCGACGCGCGCGAAGACCAGTCGCGCCACCGTGTCCACCGCGCCGCCGGCGCCGTAGGAAACCACCAGCCGCACCGGCCGCGCCGGGTAAGCCTCCTGCGCCGCCAGGGGCAGCGGCAGCAGCCCGGCCACCAGCGTGGCGAACCCTCGCCTGGATACTGTGGTCATTCCTTGGTTCCTCCCGGTCTTGATGCCTCAGCCGCGCACGATGCCGACGGCACGCAGCCGCGCCAGTTCGGCCTCGCCCAGGGCGGGGCGCAGGATCTCGTCATTATGCTCGCCCAGCTTCGGCGCGGGGCGGGCCAGCACCCCAGGCGTGGCGGAGAGGCGCGGCACCATGCCATGCATCGGCACGAAGCCGCCGGGCATGTCCTCGTCCGGCACCTCAATCAGCGCCTCGCGCTCCGCCACATAGGGGTCCTGCAGCAGGTCCGCGGCGTCCATGATGGGGCCGATGGTGACGCCGGCCTTGTCGAAATGGTCCAGCACCTCGGCCTTGTCGCGCTCGGCGATGAAGCCGGCGACGATGCCGTCCAATTCTTGCCAGTTGCGCAGCCGGTCCACATTGGTGCGGAAGCGCGGGTCCTCGATCAGCTCCGCCCGCCCGATCGAGCGCAGCAGCTTCTCCGTCATGCCCTGGGTGGAGGAGGAGAGGCAGACCCATCCGCCATCCCGCGTGCGGTAGGCATTGCGCGGCGCGGTATTGGTGCTGCGGCTGCCGGTGCGCTGCTTGGTGCGGCCGGTCAGGCGGTAATTGGCGGTCTGCGGGTCCATCACCGCCAGCATGGGGTCGATCAGCGAGAGGTCGATCACCTGCCCCTGCCCTGTCTGCTCCGCGTGCCGCAGCGCGATGGTGGCGGATGCCGCGCCGTAGATGCCGGCATAGCAGTCGCCCATGAACATCGGCGGCAGCACCGGCTCCCGGTCCGCGAAGCCATTGACGGCGGCGAAGCCGGAATAGCCCTCCACCAGCGTGCCGAAGCCAGGCTTGTGGCGGTAGGGCCCGTCCTGCCCCCAACCGCTGATGCGCACGATCACCAGCGCCGGGTTGATCTCATGCAGCACTTCCGGCGCCAGCCCCATCTGCTCCAGCACGCCGGGGCGGAAGCTTTCCGTCAGGATGGCGGCATCCTTCGCCAAGGCCCGCACCACGGCCTGCGCTTCCGGGTTCCGCAGGTCCAGGCAGATGCTTTTCTTGTTGCGGCACCAGCTTTTCCAGGATGTCTCGACACCCTGCACCTTCCAGGCACGCAGCGTGTCGCCCTCGGGCGGCTCCACCTTCACCACCTCGGCGCCGTGGTCGGCCAGCACCATGCTCAGCGTATTGCCGGCCACCAGCCGCGCCAGGTCCAGCACGCGCACCCCATGCAGCGGGCCGCGCGCGGCGGGGTCGAAGGCCTTGCGATGCAGGCGGGAGGGCGCGTGCTGGTCCATGCTCAATCGATCCGGATATTGGCGGCGGTGGCAACCTGCTTCCAGCGGGCGATGTCCTGCTTCAGGAAGCCGTCGAAGGCGGCGGCGGGGCGCGGGGAAGGCTCCGCGCCCTCGCCGCGCAGGTATTGCGCGAGGCGCCCCTCGCCCAGCGCCTCGTTGGCCACGGCGTTCAGCTTCTCCACGATCTCGCGCGGCGTGCCGCGCCGGGCCAGCAGGCCCCACCAGATCTCGGCGCTGTAGTCCAGGCCGCTTTCCTTCGGCGTTGGCGCCTGTGGGCCGCTGGCGGGCCGGGCCTCGGAGGTCCAGCCGAGGATCTTGACGCTGGCATCCTTCACCAGCCCGGCGGCCGAGGGCACGGTGGTGAAGAGCAACTGGATGGTGCCGGCCACCAGGTCGGTCGTCGCCGGGCCCATGCCGCGATAGGGAATGTGCACGAGCTGCAGGCCGCCCGCCTTCTGCGCGAAAAGCTCCGCCGAAAGCTGGTTGATGCTGCCCGGCCCGGCGGAGCCGTAATCCACCTTGCCCGGGTTGGCGCGGATATACTCCACCGCCTCCTTCAGGTTGTTGGCCGGGAAGGACTTCGTGGCCAGCACCAGCAGCGGCGCCGTGGCGGCCAGCGCCACGCCCTCGAAATCGCCGATGGCGTCATAGGGTGTCGCCTGCGTCGCCGCGCTGGTGGCGAAGGTGGAGGAAGTCACCAGCAGCGTGTAGCCATCCGGCGCCGCGCGGGCGACCTCGTTGGAGCCCAGCGTGCTGCCGGCGCCGGGCCTGTTCTCCACCACGAAGGGCTGGCCAAGGCGGCGCTGGAAATGCTCGGCCAGCGGGCGCGCCACGGCGTCGTTGGAGCCGCCGGGGGTGAAGGGCACCACCACGCGCACGGTGCGGCTGGGCCAGTTGCCCTGCGCGCGGGCGAGGCCGGGCAGCACCAGCGGGGCGGCCAGGGCGCTGGCCAGCAGGCCACGGCGGGGTATTGCAGCGATCATTGCAGGTTTCCTCAGGATCTTCTTGCTTCAGGCCGCGGCGCCGAGGCCCAGCCGCCGCGCCAGTGCCAGCACGGCGCGGGCGCTGGCGGCGAAAGGCGCGTCCACCATCTGCCCATCCACGGTATAGGCGCCGATGCCCTTGGCCTCGGCCTCCTCGGCCGCCGCGACGACGCGGGCGGCGCGCGCGATCTCGGCCTCGCCGGGCTGGAAGGCGGCGTTCACGATGGCGATCTGGCTGGGGTGGATGCAGGACTTGCCGGCAAAGCCAAGCCTGCGGGATGCCTCGGCCTCCGCCCGGCAGCGCTCGGGCGAGGCGATGGCCGCCAGCGCGCCATCGAAGGCCGGGATGCGCGCCTCCGCCGCCGCCAGCCGCACCTGGAGCCGCACCTGATGCAGCGCGACCTCGTCGTCGCGGGCGATGCCGAAAGGCTCGAAAAGGTCGCCATAGCCGATCTGCAACCCGGTCACGCGCGGGTCGGCGCAGGCGATCTCGGCGGCCAGCCGCAGCCCGCGCGGCGTTTCGATATTCGCCAGGATGCCGCAGGGCGCGGCGCCCGCGGCGGCCTCGGCCCGGGCGATGATCGCGATGGCGTCGCGGACCATGGCCGCCGATTCCACCATCGGCAGGTTGATGGCATCCAGCCCGGTTCCGGCCAGCGCCGCCACGTCCTCGGCGAAATGCGGCGTGCCGAGCGCGTTCACGCGCACGATGGCCAGCTTGCCTGCGGCACGCAGGGCCGGGTCGCGCAGCGCGGCGGCGACATGGGCACGGGCCTCGGCCTTGCGTTCCGGCGCCACGGAATCCTCGAGGTCGAAGCTCAGCGCATCGGCGGCGGAGGCCGCGCCCTTGAGGAAAAGTTCCGGCCGCGTGCCAGGCAGGAACAGCTTGCTGCGCATGGCGTCGAGGGAGGCGAAAGTCATGGCGCGGTCCTGTTCAGGCGAAGCCGTAGAGGGTGGCGGGATTGTCCACCAGGATGCGGTCGGTGAGCCGCGGGCCGGCCCAATCGGCCAGCAGGTCCAGCAGCAGGGCGTCGTCCGGCTTGTGCGGCTCGGTCACATGCGGCCAGTCGCTGCCCCAGACCAGGCGCTCCGGCGCCTCGGCAATGAAGGCGCGGGCGATGCGGCCGGCCTCCGGGTAGGGCGGGCCACTACGGGTGTTCAGGTAGGCGCCGGAGAGCTTCGCCCAGGCCCGTCCGGATTGCAGCAGCCGCGCCACCACGGCGAAGGCGGGGTGGTCCGGCCCCTCCTCCGGCGGCAGGCGGGCCATGTGGTCGAAGACCACGGGGCATGGCAGGGCAGCCAGCACATCGGCGGCTTCCAGGATCTGCGCCGCGGTCAGGTGCAGTTGCAGGTGCCAGCCCAGCGGCGCGACACGGGCGGCCAGCGGCGCCAGGTCGGCCAGGGACAGGGGTGCGTCCGCCGGGTTCCACAGGCTCAGCCGCAGCCCGCGCACGCCGGCGTCGTTCAGGCGGCGGAACTCCTCGTCTGGCGCGCCGGGCGGCAGCACGGCAATGCCACGGCCATCCGGGCCGAGCTGCGCCAGCGCGTCCAGCAGCGCGGCCGGGTCAGTGCCATGGTGCTTGGCCTGCACCAGCACCGCGCGGCTGGTGCCGATGCGGCGTTGCAGCAGCCGGTAGTCGGCCAGAGTCATGCCGGAAACGGGCGCCGCGCCGGGAAAGCGGTTGTCAAGGACATGCAGATGGGCATCGCAGGCTCCGGCTGGCACCGGGTGGCGCGGCGGCGCGGTGCCCGCCGAATGCGGCGCAGCCGTCATGGCATGAAACCGGTGGAGCCGGCCAACATGGATCGTTCCTTCCCCTTCCGGCGCCGTGTCGCGCCTGTTCGTTTATTCGGCCGGCAAGATGGCGGCTTTTTCACCCTGAGTATAATGCATTGATGGCATCGATTGATGAGGGATGGTCATGCATCTGCCCATGGATGACGTGCAGGCCTTTGTGCAGGTGGCCGAACTCGGCAGCTTCACCCGGGCGGCCGACCGCCTGGCGCTGACGCAGACAGGGCTGACGCGGCGCATCCAGCGGCTGGAAGCCTTTGTCGGCCTGCCGCTGCTGGACCGCACCAGCCGCCGGACCACCCTGACCGCCGCCGGGCGGGACTTCCTGCCCCTCGCCAAGCGCGTGGTGGAGGACCTGACCCATGGACTGGAGCGGCTGCGCACCACGGCCCGGCTCAGCGCCGGGGATGTCACCCTGGCCACCATGCCCGCCGTGGCCTACCAGCGCCTGCCCATGGTGCTGGCGACCTATGCCCGCCGCTATCCCAGCAACCGCGTCATGCTGCTGGAACGCTCCGGCGCCCTGGTCACCGAGGCGGTGCGGCGGGGCGATGCCGAATTCGGCATCCATATCGGGCAGGACCCGCAGGACGATCTGGCGGAAGACCTGCTCTCCGCCGATCCGCTGGTGCTGGTCTGCCACCCCGCCCATGCGCTGGCCTCCCGCGGCTCCGTCGCCTGGGCGGAGTTGCGGGAGGACGACCTCATCACCCTGGGTGGCAGCAGCGGCAATCGCGCGCTGGTGGAGATGCAACTGGCCCGCGTCGGCCTGCCCGGGCGTGGGCGCTTCGTGGTGGAGAACACGCCCAGCGCCATGGCACTGGCGGCAACGGGCGTGGCGGTGGCCATCCTGCCTTCCGCCACCGGCCGGGGCCTGCTGTCAGGGGCGCTGGTGGAAGTGCCCCTGGTGGAGCCCGTGCTGCACCGCCGGTTGAGCCTGGTCCGGCGGCGGCGGGAGGCTCTGACCCCGGCGGCGGGCGCACTTTACCGCATGTTGCTGCCGGGTGGCGCCTCGTCAGGCGAGGGATGATCGCCGCCCTTGCACGGGCGGCATAGTGCCGAAGCAGGAGGCCTTTTCTGAAATCCTG
Organism: Pseudoroseomonas ludipueritiae; assembly: GCF_014490445.1. Lineage (GTDB taxonomy): Bacteria > Pseudomonadota > Alphaproteobacteria > Acetobacterales > Acetobacteraceae > Pseudoroseomonas > Pseudoroseomonas ludipueritiae. The sequence continues at coordinate 13,378 of NZ_JACTUZ010000030.1, forward strand.
TTCCGGCACAGTATCCTGCCATGCCCATGCAGCTGCACGACCTGGCTGGCGCGGACCCTGGCCGGCGTTTCTCCCCCTATTGCTGGCGGACCCGGCTGGCGCTGGCCCATAAGGGCTTCGTTCCCGAGATCCTGCCTTGGCGCTTCACGGACAAAGCCGCGATCGCGGATTCCGGCAGCGACAAGGTTCCCGTGCTGCGGGACGATGGCCGGGTCATCGCAGACTCCTGGCGTATCGCCGAGTATCTTGAGGACACCTACCCCGACCGGCCGAGCCTGTTCGGAGGCGCGGGAGGCCGCGCCCTGGCGCAGTTCGTCAATGCCTGGGCCGATGCCACCGTGATCGCGGGCCTGGCGACGCTGGTCGTCGCCGATATACCGGCCATACTGGCGCCCCAGGACCTGGCCTACTTCATCAGCAGCCGCGAGGCGCGCTTCGGGCGCCCCCTGCCGGAAGTCGTCTCAGGCCGGGACGAAAGAGTTGTGCAGTTCCGCCAGGCCTTGCACCCGGCGCGCATGATCCTGCGGCAGCGGCCCTTCCTGCATGGCGATACGCCAGCCTATGCGGACTACATCCTGTTCGGCGGCTTCCAGTGGGCACGCTGCGTCAGCCCCTTCCCCATCCTCCTGGCCGATGATCCACTCCACGCCTGGCGGGAGCGCATGCTCGATCTGTTCGGCGGGCTGGCACGAGAGGCCCCAGCCGCCTGATCGCGCACCCTGGCCATCGGCCAGCACACGGCACGCCAATTAGGCCCCCGCGGTGGCCTTCATGGCATGGCCGGCAAGGGCCTTCCCAAGCGACCAGGCCGCGCCGGGCACGCGATGGCTGTCGGCGACCGCCGCCTCAAAGCCACGCTCGATCCAGTCACAATCCGCATCGGATATGACCAGCGCCGGCAGCAGCTTGATGGTATGGCTCGCATGGCCGGACACCTGGCTCAGGATCCTGTGTTCCTTGAACAAGGGCAGAGTGATGAGCTGGCAGAAGAGCCCGACATTCACTGCCTCGATCATGCTCCATGCGGCCTTCAGCTTCATGGATTGTGGCCGGCCGAACTCGATGCCGATCATGAGCCCCTTGCCGCGGACCTCCTTCACGAACTCGTAGCGCCCGACCATGCCCTGGAAGAAGGCGAGCAAACGCTCCCCCTGCCGCGCGGCATTGCCGATGCAGTCCTCCGCCTCCAGTGCTTCCAGCGTCGCGAGGCCGGCCGCCATGGCGAGATCATTCTTCGAGAAGGTCGAGCCATGCACCACGGCACGATCCATCCGGTTGAAGATCTTGTCGAAGATCCATTTGCGCAGGAGCACCGCCCCGACCGGCACATGCCCGCCCGAGAGGGCCTTGGCGAGCAGCACCATGTCAGGCTCCACGCCCCAGTGCTCGATGGCAAGGAAGCGGCCCGTCCGGCCCAGCCCGGTCTGGATCTCATCCGCCACGAAGAGGGTGCCATACTTGCGGCAAAGGGCCGCCGCGGCGGCGAGATAACCGTCCGAGGGGAGGTTGACGCCCTTCCCCTGAATCGGTTCGACGATGAAGGCCGCCATGGTGCGCGCGGCGAGCACCTGTTCAAGGGCCGCCAGGTCATCGAATGGCACCGCGACGCAATCCGGCAACATCGGCTCGAAGCCGGTCCGGAAGTTGGCATCGCCATTCAGGGACAAGGCCCCATAGGTCAGGCCATGGAAGGCGTGCTCCGCATAGACGATGCCGGGGCGGCCGGTTGCGCCACGTGCAAACTTGATGGCCGCCTCCACCGCCTCCGCACCCGAATTCGAGAAAAAGGCATTGTCGAGGTACGGCACGTGACGCAGCAGCCGCTCGGCCAGCACTCCGGCTAGAACGGAGACATCCATCTGCACGAGATTCGGAAGGTCGGAGTCGAGAACCGCCTTCAGGGCATCGCGCACCCCGGCATGATTGCGGCCGAGCGCGAAGACCCCAAAGCCGCTCAGAAGATCAAGATACTGCCGGTCCTCACGATCGTAGAGGTAGGGCCCCTCTCCGCGCCTGAAGCCGACATCGTAGCCGATCGTCTTGAGCATGCGCACCATCTGCTCGTTGAGGTGCCGTGAGTGCAACGCATAGCGTTCCGCCTCCCGCTCCGAGACAATGGCCTTGATGTCCATGCTTCCTCCTGTCCTGACCGGTCACTGTCGCTGCGACATCAAAGAAGCCGCCGCTTCCGGTAAGGTCAACGGGGGATCGGAAAGCCTCATCCAGCCCAGCGATACGGCCAGGAGCCCGCGTCATCCCGGCCGGCCGCTCAAGGGAAAGAGCGTGCGCTTCTCGGCAGGGCAGGCCCTCCCCCGAAGGAGGCGCAGCCCTTTCTGTCCCGGGGCTGACAAGCCCCTATCGCCCGTTTCCTCATAGCCCGCCGGCACGGCCTTTCTGGTGCTTCGGATGGCGAATCACTTCCGCAGGTAGAATGTCCCAGGGCGGCTATCTCGTTATCATGCTGATATCGTAATATTTTTGGCCTGGAGCCGAACCGAGCCCATTCCGGTGAGTTAACCGCTGGCCTCGATGCCCCCCACGCTGTCCCCCTCCCCCAGGAGACCGCCGTGCCCCCTCATGCATCCGACCCTTCCCTCCACCGCGCCGTCAGGGCCGCGCTGCGCCCTTTCGGTTGCCGCTGGAAGACGTGCCTCCTTCCCGCGGCCCTGGCTGCCTCGGTGCTGGTTCTGCCTGGTGCCTCCCCCGAGGCAGAGGCTGCGCAGACACGGCAGGCCCGCCCAGCACAGGCCGCGCAGAAGCAGCAAGCTTCAAGAACGAGCAGTGCGACAGCCAGGAAGGTCTCCGTTCCGCGCCAGGAAGCCCAAGGCCGCGAGAAGCCCGTCATTCCTCCGCCCCAGCCCGAAGTCGTCAAGGCAGATCCCGAAATTGTCGAGGACGCCCTGCGCCGCGCGGCTCAGGCGACCGGGCTCAGCGCCGATGTTCTGCGGCGCATCGCCGAGCGGGAAAGCCGCCTTGATCCCACAGCAGGCAATCCTCTTTCCTCGGCCAGAGGGTTGATGCAATTCACACGCGGTACATGGCTCGAAGTTGTCCGCGACTTCGGTCCTCGCCATGGGCTCGAACGGCAGGCCCGGGCCCTGATCACGGATCGAGACGGCAATATCGGCGCGCGTAACTGGCGCGAGCTTCAAGGCATTCTCCGTCTCCGGGAAGATCCGCATCTTTCGGCGGTATTCGCCGCGGAACGGCTCAAGAAAGCCCGCCCGGCCCTGGAGGAAGCGCAGGGGCGGACTGCCAGCCCCGCGGACCTTTACCTGGTGCATCTGCTGGGTCCAACCGGAGCCCGGCAATTCCTGGCGGCGGTGCGTCATACCCCCAGCCGATCGAGCGTCGCTGTCGTCGGCAATGCCGCCAAACCGAATCCGGGGGTCTTCGAGCGGCGCGGCCGCCCTCTTCCCGTGAGCAAGGTCTATGAGGAGGTGGCCGAGATGTTCGAGCCCGGCATGGTGGCTACCGCCGGAGCGGCGCAGGATGCTGCGTCCCTTCTCGTGGCTGACGCCGACCGGTAGCACTTCCTCCACCCGTTGGCTGTTTCTCGGCCGCATCCCCAGCACGACAAGATGCTCATGGCGTGCTGGGTGGCGCGTCGGCGGCGTTCACCGCTCAAAGGGCCTCCATGCATAGCCACATCTCAGCCTGAGGCCGCGATGGCCATCCTAGGCATGCTGGCCCAGCAATTCATCCGTCACATCCCGCCCGGTATGTCTCGGTGTGATGAGGCCGCTCAGATCGAAACCCTGCCGCCGCGCCTCAGCGAGATAAGCCTCCTTCTCCGCAGCATCGACATCTGGCTCTCTCGCCAGCAGCCAGAGATGAGCGCGGTCAGGGGTTCCCACCAGGGACAACCGGTAGCCGGGGTCAAGCTTGAGGACCCAGTAATCCCCTTTGGTGAATGGAAGCCAGCGAAGGCCCTGCGGCAGGAAAGACACCTTCAGCTGTGACTGGCCCTCATTGACCGGCACCGCCTCGCCAATGGATTGCGCCGGCTTGCCCTCGGCATCGAAGCAGCGATTGTCGACACGGATCTTGCCGCCGCTCTCCAGGCTGTACTGAGCGGTGATATCGGTCGCAGCCTCATCCTCCCACTTCAGCGGCAGGCGGCAGATTTCGTACCACCGGCCAAGGTAGCGCTTCAGGTCGAGCGACACGATCGCCGTGACGGGGTTTGCGTCTGTCATGCTGGCCTCCGTTTCTGCGTCGCTTAACGGGCTTCCGGCAGTTCCGTTCCACGAACAGGCGGTTGCTCATCCACCGCCACCACGGCGCCATCCGCCGAACTCGCGGCGGCTCCGGCCAGGCGCGCCAGGCCAGATGGCATGCGGCGCCCATGCCACATGCCAAAAGCTGCCTGCCTCCTGACATCCGAGGCAGCCACTGGCAAAGTGGCGCAACCCCGCGTGGCTTCGTCAGCGCATGGGCAAGGGGTAGAGCAGGCCGCCCTTGGTCCAAAGCTCATTCGGCCCCCGCGCCAGGCCGATCGGCGTCTTCAGGCCCATGTTGCGCTCATAGATCTCGCCATAGTTGCCGACGGACTTGATGACGTTGACCACCCAGAGCGGGTCCAGCTTCAGAGCCTGGGCGATCTCCGGCGTCACGCCCAGCAGGCGGCGCGTGTCGGGGTTGGTGCTGTCCTTGCGGATCTGCTCGACATTGGCGGCGGTGACACCGCGCTCTTCCGCCTCCATCAGTGCATTGACGTACCAGCGCACAAGGTCGAACCACTCCTCGTCACCCCGCCGCACATAGGGGCCGTAGGGCTCCTTTGAAAAGCGCTCCGGCAGGATGGTCCATTCGTTCGGGTTCTGCAGCGAGGAGCGGCTGGCGGCCAGCTGCGAGGCATCCGTGCCGAAGCTGTCGCACCGCCCCGCCTGCAAGGCGGCGGTCGCCTGGTCCGTGCGCTCGAACAGGATGGGGGTGAAGGTCAGGTTCTGCGTCCGGAAATAGTCCGCTGTCACCAGCTCATTGGTGGTGCCGCTGATGAGGCAGATCGTCGCGCCCCCCATCTCGGACGCCTTGGTGATTCCTGCGCCCGCGCGCACCATGAAGCCATGGCCGTCGTAGAAATACGGCGTCACGGCCCGCAGGCCGAGCGTGACATCGCGCATCAGCGTATGTGTGCTCGTGCGGAACAGCACGTCCACTTCGCCGGAGCCCAGTGCCGTGAAGCGGGTGGAGGAGCTGAGCGGCTGGAAGCGCACCTTGTTCGCATCGCCAAACAGCGCGACGGCCAGCCCGCGGCAGAGGTCGGTATCCAGGCCACGCCAGGTGCCCCGGGCATCCGGCAGCGCGAAGCCGGCGACGCCGGTGTGAATGCCGCAGACCAGTTGCCCGCGCGCCTTCACGGCATCCAAGGTGGCGCCCGCCCTGGCCGGCTCCGGCATGGCGAAGAATGTCGCGGCAGCGGCCAGTGCCACCGCCCAAGCACGCTTGATCATGTGTCGCACCCCTGTTGTTCTGAGAATGCAAGGGTGCATTTCCGTGACGACAGGCGTCAACACGCAGAGGTGTGGAAGTGAGGCTGGCTCGCCAGTCCCACCCCGCCCGTCACCTCCGAAGCTCCGCTCAAGCCTTCCCGGAGGCCTGTCAGCGGCCTGTTGCCAGTTCGAATGGCAGAGGCTCACGTCCGACCACGGGCCGGCCCTCAGCCGAGATCCTGCATCGGCCGATTCGGCTTCGCCCGAAATCGAGACCAACAGCTTCAGGCCTATGCGTTCAAAGCACGCCGCGAGAGTCCCGGAGCGCCCAGGCACCTTTTGGCCACTTCCGCGCCCGGCGCAGCGCGGGCAAGGCGTGGCGTCAGATCGCCTTCTGCAGCGGGCCCTCTTCGTTTCCCTTGTGCAACCGCGCCAGGGACATCTCGATCTCACAGACCAGGCCTGTGCTGAACCAGGAGAGCGAGAGCCGCCCACCAAGCTGCCCGCGCACGATGGCCTCCAGCATCCGGAATCCGAAGCCGCGCCGCGTCGGCGGAGTCACCGGCGGGCCCTTGGTTTCCTCCCAGCGCAGGGTCAGCAGGTCTCCCGGCGCTTCCTCCGTATCTCTCAGGCGCCAGGACACGGTGGCCTGCCCGCCGGAGACGGAAAGCGCCCCGTGCTTCAGCGCATTGGTCGCCAGCTCATGCATCGCCATGGCCAGGGGCTGCGCGGCGGCGGGCGGAAGCAGCACCGCCAGCCCATCCAGCTCCGCCCGCGTGTTGAACTCCCCCCCGGCCTCAGAGACGAAGGGTGCCAGTTCCGCTTTCAGCAGGGCTTGCAGGCTGGCGCCCCGCCACTGGTTCTGGGACAGCAGGGTCTGCGCCCGCGCCAGGGCGGAGACGCGCCCCGCCACCGCCTGGACATAGGTATCCAGGTCCGTCTTCGGGGTAAGCTGAAGCGTCGCCTGCACCACCGCCAGCGCATTTTTGGCCCGGTGGTCCACCTCGCGCGCCAGGAGGCGCACCTGCATCTCGCTGGCGCGGATGGCCGCCGTGCGCTCCTGCACCCGTTCCTCCAGATGCGCATTCAGTTGCCGCAGTTCCCGGGTCCGCCGCTGCGCCACCAGGCAGAGCCAGCAGAGGGCCAGCGAGATCGCGGCGGCGAAGCCGCCATAGATCAGCAGGCGGCGGTACCAGCGGGCGAGCATCATATCCCGCGGCATGCCCACGGAGATATAGACCGGGAAGCGGCCGAGCCGCCGATAGGCCATCAGCTGGTCGACACCATCCACGGGCGATGGGCCATGCACCACCACGCGCTCCAGATTGGCATTGATCGCCCGCTCCAGCTCGCCCCCTGCGGGGATGTGGATATCGGCTCCCGCCTCGATGGCCGGCCAACGCGCCAGGACCACACCGTCACTGCGGCTCAGGGCAACCACTGAATGCGGTGCCGAGGCCGCGCTTCTCCAGTACTCCAGGAAGTTGCTCTGCTGCACGCCCACGGCGATGACGCCCAGAAAGCGGCCATCGGCGGCGGAGCGCCGCCGTGTGACAAAGAACACGGATTGCTTCTCGCCCCGGCTTTGCAGCAGGCCGACCACATGCGGCTCAGAGCCGGGATGGTCGCGGTGCCAGCGGAAGTACTCACGGTCGCTGACACCGATACCGGTAGGCGGGGTTTCGTGCGACGAATCCACCAGCACATGCCCGTCTGCCCCGAAGACCACGATGCCGACCGGCGCGACATTAACGCTCAGCGCCCGCAGATAGCTGTGGTGGCTGGCGGCATTGGCGGCCACCATCTCGTTGGTCTGGCCGCGCAGACGCTCATCGGTGGCGCCGAGCACCAGGACCTGGAATTCGAGGACCTTCTCCGCGTGGCCGTGCAGCGTGTCGAGCGTGACCAGCAGGTCGCGCTCGGCCGTCGCGAGCGCTTGCCTGTAGTCGAAATGGGCCAGGGCGCCGAACAGCAGCGCCGGGAGCAGAATGGAGGCCACAAGGAGAGCATCAAGGCTCCGGAAGGGCCGCGGCTTAGGCGCGGCGCTACGGCGGACAGCATCGTCGCCTTGCATGAAAACTCCCCGAGGCGCCCGCCTTCGCGCGATCGACATGGCCTTGCTCACTCGTGAAAATGGCCATGGACCTGAAAACGTCGAAGCGAACTGCGCGCCCTGTGGTGCATTGCCGCCACGGGTCTGGCGGCGCAATTCAAGCCCAGGCGAGCGGCGCGGCCGCACGGGGTCCTGCGCCCGCCCGCCATCACGCCACGCGCCCCTTCCAGGCAGGTCATGTGCCCGCCCGGCGGCGTGGGGTCAGGGGATAGGCCGGGGCATCCCCGCGGCCGGGCAAGCACTGGCTGGCGGCCAGCAGTTCCGCCGGCGGCAGCGCCTTGCCATAGCGGTAGCCCTGCCCTTCCGGGCAGCCGCGGGAGCGCAGGAAGGCTTCCTGCGCCTCGGTTTCCACCCCCTCCGCGATCACATCGAGCCCCAGGTTACGGGCCAGCGTCAGGATGGCTTCCACGATAGCGGCATCATGGGAGCCTTCGGCGAGGCGGGTGATGAAGCTGCGGTCGATCTTGAGCCGCGTGACCGGAACGTTCTGGAGCGTTACCAGCGAAGCAAAGCCGGTCCCGAAATCATCGAAGGCGATGCCGATGCCCTGGGCTCGCAGCGCATGCAGCGCGGCCAGCATCCCCTCGTCCCGCCGAAGGGCGATATTCTCCGTCAGCTCCAGCTCCAGCGCCTCCGGCGGCAATTGCCAGCGAGCCAGCGCCGCCATGACCACCTCGGGAAGGTCCCCGCCCTGCAACTGCTCGCCAAAGAGATTGGCGCCCATGCGCAGGCAGAGCCCCGCCCGCCGCCATTCCGCCGCCTGACGGCAGGCTTCGTCGACGATCCAGTTGCCGATGCCGCGCGCATGGCGGCTGCTCTCCAGCGCCTCCAGGAAGAAGCCGGGGGTCAGCAGGCCACGCGTGGGGTGCCGCCAGCGCAGCAGCGCCTCCGCCCCCACCAACGCCCCATCGGCTAAGCGCACCTGCGGCTGGTAGTGCAATTCGAACTCCTGCCGCGTGACAGCCTGCTCAAGCTCCTCATCCAGGTGCCGCCGTGCTTCATAGACCTCCCGGTCAGCGGGGCTGAAGATGCGGAAGAGGCCACCGCCATCCGCCTTGGCGCGGTAGAGCGCGAGGTCGGCATCGGCCAGCAGCGTCTCGGGCGTCGCCCCCTCGCCCGCCGGCGCCAGCACCAGCCCGCCACTGGCGGCCATGCGGAACAGCCGCCCGCCGAAGGTGAAGGGTGCCGCCTCCAGCGCCGCCAGCATCTCCGTGACGATGGCCTCGGCCTCCGCCACATCGCGCTCCTCCGACAGCAGCAGGGCGAACTCGTCACCGCCGAGCCGCGCCAGCATGCCTCGCCCGGCCAGGCAACCGCTCAACCGCGTGGCAACCTGCCGCAGCACCTCATCGCCGGCGGAATGGCCAAAGGCCTCGTTCACATGCTTGAAGTCGTCCAGGTCGAGCAGCAGCAGCGCCAGGGCGCCCGCCGCCCCCGCCCGCGCCACCGCCTCGTTGAAGCCGGCACGATTCGGCAGGCCGGTGAGCAGGTCGTGATAGGCCAGGTGCCGCAGTTCCTCCTGGGCGTGGACCTGCTCCGTCACCTCGCGCGCGAAGACCGTGACGCCTCCGTCCGAGGAAGGGAAGATATGCGTCTCGAAATGCCCGCCCAGCCGGCTGAAGGCGAAGGTGACCTGCATCGACACGCGCTCCCGCATGCTCTTCTGGTAGGCGGCCCAGACCGTCCCGCCCACCAGATCCGGGAACACGTCCCAGACAACCCGGCCGATGAGCTCGTAATCCTTCAGCCGCCACCGGGCGCGGGCATTGAGGAAGGTGACGCGCCAGTCGCGGTCCATGGCCAGGACGCTGTCCGTGGTGCTCTCCAGCATGTCGCTGAGGCGCCGCTCCCGCTCCGCCACCGCCTCGGCCATGGCATCGAAGGCCTGGCCCAGTTGGCCGATCTCGGAACCCTGGCCGATCCGGCCGGAGCGCGCCGTGAGATCCCCCTGGCGCCAGCGGTCCGCCACCGCCGCCAGCCGCGCCAGGGGCCGGCGGATGAAGCGGGCGGCGAACCACCAGGCCGCCAGCAGGGCCGCGGCGAGCACCGTCGCGGCAATGATCGCGGCATGAACATCACGCCGGGCGGCATCCCCATAGGCCTGCTGGTAGTCCAGGCCCATGGTCACCAGGAAGGGCGGGCCGGCGGAAGCGGCCGCCGGCACATAGCCGACGATCTGGCGCCGGCCGTTGATCCATTCGACATCGGCGACGCTGGGCTGACCCGAAGTGACGATGCCCCGCAGCCGCTCCGGCAGGCGCTGCCCCACCTGGGTGCTGCTGGGCAGGTCCACCAGCACATAGCCTTCCGGGTCGGCGACGGTGAGCGTGGCGCCAGGGGGCAGAGGCCGGCGCGCGAGATCCTGCGCCAGATGGTCGAGGTCGAGCCCGACGATCAGGACGCCGAGCAGGCCGCCATCCTCGTCATACATGGGTTGATTGAAGTTCAGGGTCCGGCTGCCCCTCAGCCTGCCGACCACATAGCCGCCAATGGCGAATCGCTGCGTCTCGATGGCCTGGCGGAAGCCGTGACGATCGGACACATCGGTCCCCGCCCTGCCACTGCTGCACCAGACGATCCCGTCGGGCCCCGCCACGCCAATGGCGGAGTAAAGCGGCACCTGCTCCCGCAGGCGCCGGAGCGCCAGGTTGCAGCGGATCTCGTCCCGTCCCTGCACCACGGGAATCAGGGACAGCGCCGTGAGCATCTGGCTGGCGCCATCGGCGATCCTGCGCTGCTCAGCAGCGGCAAGCTGGGCCATCTGGAGGGCCTGCTCCGGGATGCTGGCCTGCTGTTCCCGCCGGTCCTCAGCCGCGCGCCAGGCAACAAGCAGGGTCGGAGGCAGAAGGCTGAGAACAACAAGGAGCAGCAGGCGGACAAGAAGACTCACGGATGCGCCTTGAAACAACTTTGCCCCGGCGGCAACGGGGAGATCGCGTTGAAAAGGTCCCGCCGCACCTCCGCTCAAAAATATGTAGCTGGCGAAGCAACGGCGGGATTCATCTTACCAGAATCTCCGCTCCTCTTCCATTCGATGCCAGGCACAACCGCTTCCAACTTGAATTATGGCTGAGGCCTCTTCGCGAAAAACCAGAGGTTCAGCGTATTTTCTCGCGCTTCCCGCCTGCGCGGTGGAAGGCTGTGCGCTAGTGCGCGCGAAGCCCCGCCCGCGGGGCAAGCGTCCGGCGAGGAACGGCGGCCTGCCACTGCCGTTGCACATCCTCATTGACGGAAGCCGCAGACTGGCCGGGATGCACAACTGTTGTCGCGCCGTTCAGGCTGAAGCGATAGGGTCGCTGGTGCCTGTTCGCTTTCTCCACGCAACGAGCAATGACATGCGGGAGATAGTCGTCCGATTGGGTCGGGTAATCCTCGATCTCGTTTGACATGGCATTTCCCCCTGATGATGCCGCGAGGTGCCTGGACAGGCCCTACGGCTCTGCTTGTGTTTGCTGCGACGGCCTTGCGAGAAGTGGCGTTTTTCTCTCGCAACTCGCGCAAAAGTTGTGCAACAGAACGTGAAAATCATCCAGTGGTATGAAAGCCTTGCGGCTGATGGCAATTGTCGCAGAAGCGGGAAATGCTCGCGTCCAGCATGATTTTTCTCTATACACGTATACGTGAGCACTCCTCCGCCTCACCGGACGCGGCAGATCAGGCTTCGTCGAAATCCCATTCGGACACCGCCATGCCAGACGACCGCATCGTGAGCCGGAAACCTTGGTCCGGGCTGCTTCCTTCCGTGGCTCTTCTCTTCGGCAGCGTCTTCGCGGCGCTGCTGGTGGGGCTTGCCCCCGCTGCCGGGCAAACGCAGTTCGCGGTAATCGCCGCGCCCTGGTGGAGCCTCTCGCGGACGGCGGAACTGGTGGGTGCGGCCGAGGGCGACATCCTGGACGTCGGCGGCCTGCCGAATGTCGTCATCGCGCATTCGGATGACCCGGACTTCGTGGCCGCGCTCTACCGCAGGGGTGCCTGGCTGGTGCTCGACCCTGTCCTGCTGCGTGGCTGCCTGGGCGGCACGAGGGGCGCGGCCTGATGGTTGAGCTGGAAAAGCTGCGCGCGGGCTTCGCCCGCTTCCTGGTGCTCTTTCTTTGGGCGCATGTGCCGTTGATGGCGCTGGTGGCGCATGTCGCCGGCCGCCCGCCCCTGGCGCCCGCGCTCTTCGCCGCCGCCATGGCCGGGGTGCTGCACCTCACCTGGCTGCGGGAGGGCGCGGCACCGCCCACGCGCTATGTCTCGGCCGTGGCGCTGATGGCGCAGCCCGCGCTGCTGCTCTACCTGCTGGCGGGCCACCCCTGGCAGATGGACATGCACATGTACTTCTTCGCCGGGCTCGCGCTGCTGATCGGCTGGTGCGACTGGCGCGTGGTGGTGGTGGCCGCCGTCGCGGTGGCAGTGCACCACCTCACCTTCAACCTGCTGCTGCCTTCCGCCCTCTTTCCCGGCGATGCGGGGCTCGGGCGGGTCTATCTGCATGCCGGCATCGTCGTGTTGCAGACCGCCGTGCTGGTGTGGCTGAGCAACACCCTGGTCTCCAGCTTCAGCCGCATCGGCGCGATGCGGGACGAGATCCTGCGCAGCAACGAGATGCTGGAACGCCGGGTGGAGGAGCGGACGCAGGAGGCACGCGCCGCCAGCGTGGCCAAGAGCCTCTTCCTGGCCAACATGAGCCACGAGATCCGCACGCCGATGAATGCCATCCTCGGCTTCAGCCACCTGGCGCTGCGGACGGACCTGACGCCGAAGCAGCGGGACTACCTGGTGAAGATCAAGTCGGCCAGCAGCGCGCTGCTGGGGCTGATCAACGACATCCTCGACTTCTCCAAGATCGAGGCCGGGAAGCTGTCGCTGGAGCGCGCGCCCTTCGGCCTCCGCGCCTCGCTGGACAGCGTATCCAGCATCGCGGCGGTGCGGGCGCAGGAGAAGGGCGTTGGGCTACGCTTCGACATCGCCCCCGACTTGCCCGCCGTGCTGGTGGGGGATTCGCTGCGCTTCAACCAGGTGCTGCTGAACCTCGTCAGCAACGGCATCAAGTTCACCGAGCGGGGAGAGGTGGTGGTGACGCTGCGGGTGCTCGAACGCCGCGGCACCGATATCGCCATCGAGACCTCCGTGCGCGACACCGGCATCGGCATGAGCGCGGAGCAGCAGGCCAGGCTCTTCCAGTCCTTCTCGCAGGCGGACAGTTCCACCACGCGCAAGTTCGGCGGCACCGGCCTGGGGCTGGCGATCAGCCGGCAACTGGTGGAACTGATGGGCGGCAGCATCGAGGTGGCCAGCCAGCCCGGCAGGGGCAGCACCTTCCGCTTCACCATCCGCATGGCGGCCGGGGAACAGGATGCCCCGCGCGCCTCCCTGCCGCCGGAGGACCTGCAGCGCCTGCGCGTCCTGATCGTGGATGACGACGCGGGCTCGCAGGAAATCCTGCGGGAGATCTTCGCCACCTGGTCCATCCACGCCGATTGCGCTTCCTCGGCCGAGCAGGCCTTCCGGATGCTGGAGCAGGCGGCGGCCCGGGGCGGCACCTATGACCTGGTGCTGATGGACTGGAAGATGCCGGGCACCGACGGCATGGAGGCCGCGCGGCAGATCCAGCGCAGCGCCGGGATGGGGCCCGTGCCCACCGTGATGATGGTCAGCGCCTATGGCCGCGAGGAGGCGATGCTGGAGGCCGAGGCCGCCGGCACCTCCGCCTTCCTGGTGAAGCCGGTCGAGGCCGGGATGCTGCTGGACACGATCAGCAATATCTTCATCGATGGCCGCCTGCCGGCCGCACAGGCCAGCCCTGCCCCGGAGCCGGCCCCGGTGGCCCTGCCCCGCGTGGCGCCGGAATTCCTCGGTGCGCGGGTGCTGCTGGCCGAGGACAACGAGATCAACCGCGAGGTGGCGGTCGAGATCCTGACCGATGCCGGCCTGGTGGTGGAGATTGCCCGCAACGGTCGCGCCGCCTGCGAGAAACTGCTGTCGGAAGGGGCGCAGTTCGACGCCGTGCTGATGGACGTGCAGATGCCGGAGATGGATGGCATCGAGGCCACGGCCCGCATCCGCCGCCACTTCCCGGCCGAGCGCCTGCCCATCATCGCCATGACCGCCCATGCCTATGAGCAGGAGCGGCAGCGCTGCTTCACCGCCGGAATGAACGACCATGTCACCAAGCCGGTGGACCCCGCCTGGCTGGTGGCGACGCTGAACCGCTGGCTGAAGCCACGCAGCAGCCCGGAGGCCGCGCCGCCGCCGGCCCCTGCCCCCTCCCCGGCCGGGGACCTGCCGGCGAGCCTGCCGCCCTTCGACCTTGACCGCGCCCTGGTCTGGGTGAATGGCAAGCGCGCCCTGCTCCGCAAGCTCATCATCGACTTCGGGCAGAACTTCGTGGATGTGGCCGGTACGCTGCGCCGGCAGGCTGACGAGGGCGCCCTGGATGACGCGCGCCGCACCGCGCATACGCTGAAGGGTGTCGCCGCTTCCCTGGAGGCTGGCGAGGTGGCCCAGGCCGCGCAGCGGCTGGAGGATGCCCTGGCCCGCCGCGACACCAGCGACTTGCCGGCGCTGCTGGCGCGGCTGGAGGCGGCGCTGCAGCCTGCCCTCGCCGCATCCCGCTCCCTGGTGGCGGCGGCGCGCTCAACGGCAGCCGTGCCTCCGGCAGCCGCGCGCCTCGATTATTCCGCCCTGCGCCCTGCCCTGGCCGAATTGCGGGAGCAGCTCCAACGCCGCAGCCTCCGTGCCCGCAAGACGCTGGAAGGCATGGAGGCCGCCCTGGGCGACACGCCGGAAGCAGCGGGCCTGCGTCCGGTGGCGGCCGCCATGGCGGCACTCGATTTCGCTGGGGCGGTGGCCCTGCTGGATGAACTCACCGGCCAGGCCGATACGCTTGAAGGGGTGGCAGAATGAGCAAGCGGGCGGTGATCCTGGTCGTGGACGACGAGGTCTCGAACATCGAGCTTCTGAGCGCGGCGCTGGAAGACGATCACGAGATCTGCTTCGCCACATCGGGCGAGGAAGCGCTGGAGCTGGCCCGCTCCGTGCTGCCGGACCTCATCCTGCTGGATGTGCTTATGCCCGGCATGGACGGCTATGCCGTCTGCCAGCAGATCAAGGCGGACGCCTTGCTGGCCGATGTGCCGGTCATCTTCACCACCGCGCTGGGGGAGCAGGAGGCGGAGGTGAAGGGCCTGGAACTGGGCGCGGTGGATTACGTGGCTAAGCCCATCTCGCCGGTGATCGTCCGCGCCCGCGTCCGCAACCATATCGAGATGAAGCGGATGCGCGACCAGCTGGCGGAACTGGCGGTGACCGATGCCCTGACCGGCCTCGGCAACCGCCGGCGGCTGGAGCAGGCGCTGCAGCAGGAAGCCGGCCGCCTGGCGCGCAGCACGGCCGACCTTTCAATCATCATGCTCGATATCGACTTCTTCAAGCAGTTCAACGACACCTACGGCCATATCGCCGGCGACCGCTGCATCATCATGGTGGCAGCCACCCTCAACCGCGCGGTGCGCCGGGCCGCGGACCTCGCCGCGCGCTATGGCGGCGAGGAATTCGCCTGCGTGCTGCCGAATACGAGCCACGAGGAGGCAATGGCCATCGCGCATAACATCCGGGACCGCGTGCTGGCGCTGAGCATTCCGCATGAAGGCTCGACGGCCGCGCCCTATGTCACGGTCAGCGTCGGTGTCGCCACGGCCACCTGCGCCCCGGGCATCGACCCGGTCAGCTGGATCAAGGCCGCCGATGACCAGCTCTATCAGGCCAAGGCCCGCGGCCGGAACAACGTGGAAGGCCGCGTCTTCCTTGAAGCCGAGATGAGGAACACCTGGTCGGAGGCCGCCTGAACCCTCCGGCCCACCCTGCACGGGCGGGCCGGACGGAACAACGCCTCAGTCCCGCTGCGAAAGTTCCGAGGCGCGCTGCGCGAGTTCCGCCATCTGCTCCTGAAGGCGGCCCTGGATGGAGGGCCGCTGGCCGGCGGAACCATGCTGCCATGTCACCACCGCCAGCACCGGGCTGCCATGGGCACCGCGCAGGCTGTTCATCGCCTGCCGCAGCCGCGTGCGCAGCCCGTCGCCGGCCGGTGCGCCGCCCAGCCAGGCAGCGGTGGCAATGGTGCGCGTGGCCTCGCCGTCCCGCCGGACCTGCCAGCGGGCATCGCCGGCGCTGACGGAGAAGATGGCATCCTCGTCATTGCTGCCGGTCAGGCGGTAGCGCTCCGCCGTGACGCCGCCCCAGGTGGTGCGGGGTGAGAAGACCAGCAGCCGGGCTTCCACCAGATCCTCGCCACAGCGCAGGGCGGTGCCTTCCGGCTGGCAGCCGCCAGCGGACAGGGGCACCTGGATGCTGTGCGGCGCGGCACCGGCCTGGTCGATGGTCACGGCCACCGCGGGCCCCGCCAGGGCAGCGGCGCAGCACAGGGCGGCGGAAGCCAGCAGGGCGGCGCGGCGAGCCGGGCGGTGCAGGACCGCCGGGGCGCTGGGCGGGCTGGCCGTATCCTCCCGGAAAGGCAGCCCGGCCAGCACCAGCAGCAGGATGACAGCCGAGAAGAAGATCCAGCCATAGACCAGATGGTCCGTGGCGGCGGCCTCGGCGCTGCCCAGGTAATGGCCCAGCAGCACGATCCCCAGTGCCCGGAAGCCATTGGCCACGACTGGCACCAGCAGCGCCAGCATCATCACCGCCAGGCGCCGCCAGGGGCTGCGGAACATCACGAAGGCATAGAGCGCGCCGAAGGCCAGCGCCGCGATGATGAAGCGCAGCCCCGCACAGGCCTCGGCCACCAGGAAGGTGCCCGCCGGGATCTCGATGATGAAGGCATCGTGGTAATGCGGGATGCCCAGCAGTTGCAGCCCAGAGACAATGAACCAGGCGGTGACATGCTGCAGCAGCGGCACCAGGAAGGCGCCGAAGGGCACCAGGAAGAAGAGGTAGAGCAGCGGCGCCGCCATGGCCTTGCCAATGCGCCAGCCCAGCACGGCAATGATGAAGCATTCCACGATCACCATCGCGGTCAGCTGCCGGCCTTCCATGATGCCCAGGCGCTCCGCCATCAGCCAGCCGATGCCGGCCAGCAAGGCGGCCAGCGCGGCCAACGGCATGGGCTGCGGCTGCAGGCCCGCCAGCCGGTGGCGGCGCTGCCAGGCCAGCCAGCCCGCTACCGGCAGCACCAGCCAGCAATGGTTATAGGCGGTGGAATTGTCCCAGGTGGTGACGGCCGCCAGGGCTTCTTCCGCGAAGGTCCAGCCCAGGGCCAGCAGGCCGAGGCCCAGCACGGCCAGGGCCACCGGCCATGTGGTGTCGCGCGCGGCCGGAACGGCGGCGGGATGGGCCAGGCTCATGCGGGGACCTGCATGGCCCGGGGCGTGGCGGCGGTGCTGGGCCGGGGGCCATCGAAAGCCTCATCCAGCTTGCGCAGCGTGGCCGCCCAGTCATGGCCCTCGCGCACGGCGCGGCGGGCATTCTCGCCCAGGTCCGGATGCTGGCCGGCCAGAACCTCCTGTACCAGCCGCACCGTCTCGGCAATGCCATCGCCTACCAGGATATCGCGGCCTGGCGTGGCATGGATGCCTTCGAAGGCGGCAGCCGAGGCCACCACCGGGCGCCCTAGCGCCATGGCTTCCAGCACCTTGTTCTGGATGCCCCGCGCGATGCGCAGCGGCGCCACCGCCAGTTTGGCATGGGCCAGGTAAGGCCGAACATCCGGCACCGGGCCGGTGACATGCACGCCCGGCAGCGATGCCAGCGCCCGCACCGCCGGTGCCGGATTGGCGCCCACGATGAAAAATTCCGGCGCCGGCCCGGCACCTTGGCGCAGCAGCGGCATCACCTCTCGCGCGAACCAGGAGACCGCCTCGACATTCGGGCGGTAATCCATGGTGCCGGTGAAGGCGATAACCGGAGCATCGCCCTGGTAAGGCGTGGGATAGCCACCGGCGGCGTCGAAACGGGACATGTCCACGCCGTTCTCGACCCAGTCCATGCGCGGCGCGACTTCAGGCGCCAGCTCGATGAAACGCTCGCATTCCTGGCGGGAAACCAGCAGCGTGCGGTCGAAAGCCACCGCCGCCTGCCGCTCGAAGCGCAGCAGCGTGCGGGCCTCGCGCGCCCAGACCTGCTGCATCGGCGGCTTGGCATCGGCGGCATAGGCGCGCCACTTCTCGGAATCCACATCCACCAGGTCCAGCACCCGCCGGATACCGGGGCGGCGCGCGGCCGGGCCCATCACATAGGGCGCCATGGCGCCGGAATAGACCAGGATGCCCTCATACCGCCCGGCGGCGAGGCCCTGGTCCACCCATTCCCGCAGCCCGGCATGATGAAACCACCCGAGGCTCAGCGGCGCGCCGGGGCGGCAGCGCAGCAGCGCGCGGGCGGCGGCCTGCCAGCGGTTGCCGGTGGGCATGCAGCGCACCTCGGCACAGCGAGATTCCAGCACCGGCAGGTGGCGCAGGTCGGCCGGGTCATCCACCAGGCAACCTAGGTCCACGTCCCAGCTCTCGGCCAGGTGGTCGAGCATGTGCCAGGCGCGGATCTTGTCGCCCTTCTCCGGCGGATAGGGAATACGGTGGCTCAGGAACAGCAGGCGGCGCATGGCGTCCCTTCTCCCTCAGCCCAGGCCGCGGACGATGGGCGGGCCGAGGATATTGGCCACCGGCAGCGGCAGGCGCTTCCAGGCGGCGATCATCATCTTGTATTTCGGGTTGGACGGATTGTGTTCGGAAAGCGTGGCGCCGGGGCGAAGGCGGTAGCTGTAGTGCAGCGGCGCCGCCTCGAAGCCCCAGTTCTTCTTGAAATCGAAGGCCCCTGTACCGGACTTGCTGCGGCCGAAGTCATAGAGGCGGGAGCCACGCTCCGCCCCCGCGCGCCGCATCACTTCCCAATACATGAAGTCGTTGCCAGCGACCTTGCGCGCCAGGCTGGTGCCGCCGCCGTAATAGGGCAGCACTTCTTCCTTGTAGTAGAAGTTCAGCACGGAGGCGACGGGCGTATCCCCCTGCATCACCGTGACAACGTCATGTTCCTGCGGGAAGGCAGCGGCCAGCCGGTCGAAATACCTGCGCGGAAAAACCGGGGTGCCGAGGTTATGGACGCTTTCGGCATAAACCCGGTGCAGCATGCCGGTGTCGCTGTTGCTGACCGACTGCAGCCCGTTTTGGATGCCCTTGCGCACCATGGCCCGCTGCTTGCGCGGGATGGCCTTCATGTCCTTCTCGGCATCGCCAGTAATGGCCTTGCGGAAGGTGTAATGCAGCGGCGGCCGCACATCCCAGTCCCGGTAAGGCGCATGCAACTGGCGGAATTCCAGATGCGCCGCGCCGGTCTGGCGCAGCAGGTCCATGGCATGGTTTTCCAGCGCCGCCTCGGCCTCCGGCGTGGCAGCGAGAGGGCCGCCATAGACGCAGAAGGGCGTGGAAATCAGCGCATCGCCGAACAGGCGGGTGCGCATCCGCGCCAGCGGCAGAACGCCGACAATGGCGCCGTCCTGCTCCGCCAGGGTGTAGTGGGTGCTGTGGCCAAAGGAATCGGCGATGACGTGGCGCCAGGCCGAGAGATGGAAGAAGGTGGAATCCGGCCTTTCGCGCACAAAGGCATCCCAGGCGGCTTCCTGGCCGGTTTCCAGCGGACGCAGACGCAGGCTCATGCCGCGATCCTTTCGGCCGGCTGAGCCCCGCCAATGGCGGCGGCGAAGACCTCGTCCATGCGGCCCCAGGCGAAGTCCCGCAACAATTGGTCCAGGCGGCCGGACATGCTGTCCAGCCCGGTGTAATGCCGGAAGCGCGACAGGCGCCCGGCATGGTTCATGCGCGGCTGTCCGGGGTCGACTTCCCAGGGATGGAAGTAAAAGATCCCAGGCTGCTTCTCGTGATTGTTCACGCGGCGCAGCGCGGTGCGGAAGACCGGGTAAGGGATCAGCCGGAACCAGCCGCCGCCGGAGCAGGGGAAATTGCGGCCCATGGCGCGCAGGGTTGTCATCGGCAGCTCCACCACGCCATCGGGGCGTGGGCGATGCGGCCCGCGCGGTGCGTCGGGCGCGCCATAAAGATCATGGCGAATGGGGAAGACGGAGGAGCTGTAACGATAACCCTCCTCCGCCAGCGCCGAATGAGCCCAGGGGGTGATGCGGGCGCCGATCGAGAAGGTCGGTGCGCGGTAGCCAAGGACGGGCACGCCGCCCGCATCCTCCAGCACCTGCTTGGCGCGGCGGATATCGGCGCGGAACGCGGCCTCGCCGATCACATTCACCTGCTCATGCCCATAACCGTGGCTGGCCAGTTCATGGCCGGCTTCCACGATGCGGCGCACCAGCGCGGGGTGCCGCTCCGCCACCCAGCCCAGCGTGAAGAAGGTGGCATGGACGCCGGCCGCGCCGAATTGCTCCAGCACACGCTCGGTATTGGCGACGACGCGGGATTCCAGACTGTCCCAGCTACTACGCTGGACGATGCCGGCGAAGGCCTGGACCTGGAACCAATCCTCCACGTCCACGCTCATGGCATTGCGGATGCGGGCGTTCATTGCCGCCACCGCGTGCCATCGGCGAAGAGGTCGGACATGCGGTTGAAGACGCGTTCCCGCCGTGCCGTCAGCCGCTCCAGCGCCTCGACACGATGCACCAGTTCCTCCAGCACATCCGGATGCACGTGGGACGCCACCTGGCGCTCATCCGGCAGGCCGCCGAGATCTTCCTCCAGTTCCAGCGCCGTGGCTTCCACCATGGGCGCCGTCAGCAGCTCAGCCCCTTCCAGCGCGCCGCCCAGCAGCACGCGGGAACACAGCCGGTTGATGCGGCGGGGAATGCCGCCGCTATGGGTATGCACCATGTCCAGCGCATCCGGCTCCCAGGCCGGGTTGCCCTGCCAGCCGACGGCGCGCATGCGGTGCTCGACATAGGCATGGGTTTCTTCGCGCGAGAGCCCGCCGAGGTGGTAGGAGGCCAGCACACGCTGGCGCAGCTGCGTCAGGTCCGGGCTGGCCATGATGCGCCGCAGCTCCGGCTGGCCGAGCAGGATGGTCTGCAACGGCGCCTTGCCGGATTCCGTGACGTTCGAGATCATGCGCAGTTCTTCCAGCGCCGGCAGCGGCAGGCCCTGGGCTTCGTCCACGATCAGCAGGTGGCGGCGGTCGGCATTCCGCAGGGCGCTGGCGATACCCAGCAGCAATGCGGCCTTGCTGCCTTCCGGCGAGACGCCGAAAGCATCGGCGATCAGCCGCAGCACGTCGTCGCCCGATACCTGCGTCGTGGCGATGCGGGCAATGACGAAGCCGCCTGGGTCCAGCTCGCTGCACAGGCGTTCCACCAGCGTGGTCTTGCCCGCGCCGACTTCGCCGGTCACGACGACAAAGCCTTCACGCTGGGCCAGGCCATAGGTGAGATGCGCATAGGCGCGGCGATGCACACTGCTGGGGAAGAACAGGCGCGCATCCGGCGTCATCTGGAAGGGCGGCTCGCGGAAGCCGTAATGGTCGATCTGCATCTGCATACCCTCAGAAGGTCTGCCGAAGGCCGGCGATGATGACGTTCTGCACGGCGCGGCCGTCCGTGAAGTCGTCGCCGCGGTTGGTCAGGATGTATCGCAGCGTAGCAGCCAGGCCTGGCCGCAGCTGGGTCACCAGCGCGACACTGGCGGTGTAGACATCGCCGCTGCCACGGCCGGGTGTCTTGAAGGTACCATATTGAATGTAGCTGATGGCAGAAGTGTAAGGCGTCAGCTCATGCCCCCAGGTCAGGCTGCCGGAGGTGCCGCTCTGTCGCGTCGCCACGGTGCCGATCTCGGTTGAGACAGGGCGCTGCCGCTCATGCAGCACGGACAGGGTGAAGGTATCGCGGCCCCATTCCTGACTGATGGACGCCGAAGCGGTGCGCAGACGCGTCAGGCTGCTCTGCACGCCAAGGAAGGAATTGGAGAAGGGCTGCAGCACCGGCGCGCCCGTTGCCGTATCCACCGGGTTGCCGAGTTCATCCAGCGTAGTGGTGGTCAGCAGGTCGGCGGCACGCTGGGCGCCGGTGGTCAACTGCTCGGCGTAGTTGGCGAAAAAGCGGGTGCGGCCACCCAGCGTAATGGCGGCATCCACCCGCGCGGAATCGAAGCCGTCCCGGTGGCCATAGCGGGCGGTGACGAAGCTTTCCTCAGAGAAGGTCAGCTTGGCGCCAGCGGACCAGATGGTGTCCGAAACCCGGAAGGGGGGGACGCCGGAATAGCGCAACCACTCATAGCCGACCTCGCCCAGCACCGAGAAAAAGCGGGTGATGGCGTAGCGGGATTCAACGCTGACGTTGCGGCGATAGGCATTGTCCAGCACGCCCGTGCCGTCGTATTCCGTGGCCACGGCGCGGCCTTCCAGCGCCAGGCGGCCGAAATCCTCGCCACTGCGCGCGGTGGCGTAGAATTCGTGGGCGGTGAATTCCTGGTCGCTGAAGTAACGCTGACCAGTCGGCGACACCGCGAAGTCAGCGCCTTCCTGCAGATTCTGCGAGACATGCTGCAGCGCATAGCCAGCCTGCACCGTGGCAAGGCCACCGAAGCGCTGCACCACATAGGGCGAGATCTGGAAGCTGCTGGTCTGGATATCGCTCTCGCGGCGGTTCACCGTATCGCCGGCGGGGGCGTAGCCGCCATTCGCGGCCTGCACGCCGGCGCTGCCACGCACATCCAGGTAGAAGAGGTTCGGCACCACCGTGAAGAGCATCTGGCCATTCAGGAAATGGTCGATGCCAGTCTGGCTGCCTTCCACCGCATGCAATTGCAGCTCAGGCTGGTAGTTGAACACACCCTGAAGCCGCGCCGTATCCACCGTGACCAGCAGGCCAGGCTGCAGGCGGGTAATAAAATCCGCCCGGCGGTCGCGATGCGTGGCGTAGAGGTTGTCGGTCGCCTCCAGCTCCAGCCCCAGGCTGGGCGTCACGGTCCAACCGCGCGCGGTGGCATTGGGCGTGGCCGCCAAGGCATTGTAGGGGAAGCCCAGCGTGCCCAGGCGCACCGGGCCAGCCTCGGCCCAGGGGGTGGCTGAACCACCTTCGGAGACGCCGGCGGCCTCGCCGCTGCCAGTATCCTCGCCCAGCGGCGTGCCCTCGGTGGGGAAACCAGTGACCGCCGTGGTTCCGGGCAATGGCGGCACCTGCGCCGCGGCAGGCATGGCACCCAGCGCCGCCAGCGAAAGAACCGCCAGCGCGCCGATTCCGCCCCCGATCCGGCCAACCTCACTTCGCATGGCGCATTCCGTAATCGCCGTAGGCACCAAAGCTGTCGCTCGCCGTCATTGAAACCCGGTTCAGCAGCAGTTGCAGCAGCGGGCAGGCTTCCATCATGTCGAGCGCCGCCTCGACCTCGCTGCGCTGGGTGCGGCCGGCATCCACCACCATCACCACCTGCCCCGCCATGGCCGAAAGGGCATTGGCATCGGACGTGGAAAGGCTTGGCGGCGTATCCAGCACCAGCACATGGTCCGGCAGGCTGCGCGCCAGCCGGGTGATGGCCTCGGCCAGCTGCGTGCCGGAGGGCACATGCGCCGCATCGGCCACCGCGCGGCCATAGGGCAGCACGAGGAGGTTGCGGATCTCCGTCGTCTGCAGCAGGGGCAGCCCGCGCTCCTGTGGCGAGGCGGCGAGCTGGCGCAGGCCCGCGGCCTCGCCCAGGCCCAGCGCATCGCTGATGGAGCCGCGCTTGCCGTCCACATCCACCAGCACGACCTTGCGCGTGCCGCTATTGGCCATGGAGGCCGCCAGATTAAGGGCGATGAAGGTCTTGCCCTCCCCCGGCCTCGCGCTGGTGACCAGCACGACGCGGTTGCGGCCGCCCGTATCCTCCATGCCACGCAGCACCTGCTGCTGCGCCAGGGCCAGTTCTTCCACTACGCGACTGCGCTGCGAACCGGAAGGCACGGCCGTCAGCCCGGCGGAGACCATGGTGCTGATGGCAATGGCCGGCTTGGCCGGCGGCACCGGGGCCTCGGGCCGGCGGTTGCCGGGGGCCTCGGCATCGGCACCGGGCAGCCGGGCCACCGGGGCCTCGGGCAGGCGCAGCGCCTGCCCTTCCAGCAGCTTCGCGGGTGGATCCTCCGGTGCCGGGCCGGGTTGGCGGGCAGTAAAGGCGTTGGGATCGGAGAACGCCTCGGCGGCGCGCTCGACGAGGTGGGCCCGGCCTCGGGATGGCATGCTCATGCCAGCAACCTCACAATGGTGCCGGGAAGCCCGGCAAGGACTGCGCCAAAGACAGCGAACAATGCCACCACGCCGAAGCCGAAGCCAAGCGCGGCGCCAGAGCGGCGCGGCTGGGCAGTGGAGGAAACGCCGCCAAGCACCGGCAGGCCGAGCCGGCGCAGGTCGTTGACGGTGTGG
>NZ_JACTUZ010000300.1 GCF_014490445.1 Pseudoroseomonas ludipueritiae
CGCCCGCCGCGGCGCCGGTGCCCGCCTGGGGCGCGGCCGCGCCGATGCTCATGCCCGTGGCGATGCCGATGCCGGCGACCGGCGCCTGCGTCGGCGGCGCGTAATCCAGCCAGCCCTCGCTGCGCCATTCCGCCTGCCGCCGGTTGAGGTCCACGGCGCCATGGGAGGCGAAGATGCTCAGCGCATGCGCCACCTTCTCTTCCGGCAGCTCGGCGGAAACCACGTAGCCGCCGCGCCGGATCGCCTCCGAATAGGCATGGCGGGCGGAATCCGGGATGAAGAGGTGCAGCAGCGAGGTCCAGAAGCCGTCGTGCTCGAAGCCGTCGTCGGTCTTGGCGCGACCATGCAGCGTGATGCGGCTGCGGTCGATGTCGTCATGGCTGACCAAGTGGTGGATGACGGATTCGGCGGCACCGCGCGAATCGAAGAGCCCCGTGATGGTGCGGATCATGGCCTTGCTCCCTCGCGCCGGGGTTCCGCGGCGCCCGGCGGCATGATGGTTCCCTGGCTGAACAAGAACACTGCCACGCCCAGGTCGTTGCAGCTGCGGCCGGCGCTGGCCCGCCATCCGCCAGCCCGCTAGAGATGCTGGGCCTTCCGCACAGGAGTTCCAAGCCTTGGCCGACATCCGCATCGACATTGGCGGCGAAATCTTTTCCGCCCGCTTCGAGGAAGCCGCCGCGCCGCAGACTGTGGCGCGGTTCCGCACCATGCTGCCCTACCGGGACCGCATCATCCATGTGCGCTGGAGCGGCGAGGCCTGCTGGATCCCGATGGGCGAGCGCGACCTGGGCGTGGGCTTCGAGAATGCCACACGCCACCCGGCGCCAGGGCAGGTGATCGTCCACCCCGGCCATGTGACGAACATGAGCGAGACCGAGATCCTGGTGGCCTATGGCCCCTGCTCCTTCGGCTCCAAGGCCGGGCCGCTGGCCGGCAACCACTTCCTGACCATCACGGATGGGCTGGACCGCCTGGCCAATGTCTGCCGCTCCGTGCTCTGGGACGGCGCCAAGCAGATCACCTTCAGCGCCGCCTGAGAGGCGCGCGCACGAGTCGGAGCTTTTTACAGAGCTGCGGCAGGCGCCCGGGATGCCCGGGCGCCACGTCATTTTTCGCGAGTGATTTCAACTTCCTGCCTCAACGGCACCGCTCTGGCACCTTTATTGCTAAAGGGCAACAGGCTGACGTGGAACCGCGGGAAGCGGCCACCGGCAGTGCCTTCACCACTGAGTCAGGAGAGCCATATGAGGCAGTACATTCCCCGCGCCCTCGCGCTCGCCGGGGCCTTGTTATTCGCCAGTTCCGCTTCCGCCGCCGTGATCCGCATCGACGAATCCGCCTTCGTCGCCGGGTCCGGGCTGATCACCTTCAGCGAATTCGCCGTGGGCACCGTGAACCCGACCTATGCTCCGGCGGCCTATGGCGGCGGCGCGGGTGCCCCCACCGTCACCTTCGACGGCTACTTCACGGGCCAGAGCGCCGGCTCCAGCAGCCCGACCTCCTGCCCGGCCGGCGCCGCCGTTTCCGGCTGCGTGCTGGGCAACCCGACCGGCCCGCTCTCGCTCGATGCCGGATCGCCCAACACCTTCATCACCAACGATACCGCCAACTCGACCTCGCCGGTGCTCTCCGGCACGCCGCAGTTCAACGGCTCCATCGCCATCCTCTTCTCGACGCCGCAGGCGGGCGTCGGGCTCTCGGGCGGCTTCTTCGATGCCATCGGCGGCACCGCCATCACCGCCTATGACAGCGCCGGCAATGTGCTGGGCTCGGTGACGAATGCCACCACCGGCATCGAGTTCCTGGGGCTGGTGACGGATAACGGCGCGGCCACCATCTCCGGCCTGCTCTTCTCCCTGGTGGGCAGCGAGCCGGCAGGCTTCGCCATCGACAACCTCCGCTTCGGCGGCCAGGGCCAGGTGACGCCGACCCCGGTGCCGGAGCCCGCCAGCATGGCGCTCTTCGGCGCCGGCCTGCTGGGCATGCTGATGGTCCGCCGCCGCAAGGCCTGAAGAACCGCCGCCGCCGAAATTCCTTGGCGGCGGCGCCCGGCGGCGGCAGAGACGCCGGCATGACCATGCCGCCGCGCCCATCCCCTGCCCCGCGCCCCCCCGCGCCCCCTG
>NZ_JACTUZ010000301.1 GCF_014490445.1 Pseudoroseomonas ludipueritiae
GCGGGCGGGGCTGCTGCAACCGGCCCCTGCGCCGCCGGGGCTGCAGGCCGCGCTGCCGCCGGCCCGGCCGCGCGGCTAAGTCCCTGGCTTGCCGGCCAGGCCCTTGGGCGATAATCCGGCTTCAAGATAGCAGGGGATATCCGAGGGCATGGCGACCGACCTGGAGATCGCACGCGCGGCGACACTGCGCCCGATCCGCGAGATCGCCGAAAAGGCCGCAATCCCGGAAGACGCGCTGGAACCCTATGGCCGCTACAAGGCCAAGGTTTCCCTGGATTTCGTGAATGCCCAGAAGGGCCGCCCGGATGGCGCCCTGGTGCTGGTGACCGGCATCAACCCCACCGCCGCCGGCGAGGGCAAGACCACCACCACGGTGGGCCTGGGCGATGCGCTGAACAGCCTGGGCACCCGCGCGATGATCGCGCTGCGCGAGCCCTCGCTCGGCCCCTGCTTCGGCGTGAAGGGCGGCGCCACGGGCGGCGGCCATGCCCAGGTGCTGCCGATGGAGGAGATCAACCTCCATTTCACCGGCGACTTCCACGCCATCACCGCCGCCAACAACCTGCTGGCCGCCATGGTGGACAACCACCTCTACTGGGGCAACGAGCTGGGGCTGGACGCCCGCCGCATCGTCTGGCGCCGGGCGGTGGACATGAACGACCGCGCGCTGCGCTCCATCAACGCGGCGCTGGGCGGCGTGCCCAACGGCTTCCCGCGCGAGGATGGCTTTGACATCACCGTGGCCTCCGAGGTCATGGCGGTCTTCTGCCTGGCCAAGGACCTGGCGGACCTGCAGGCGCGGCTGGGGCGCATCATCGTCGGCTATAGCCGTGACGGCCGCGCCATCACGGCGCGGGACCTGAAGGCGGATGGCGCCATGGCGGCGCTGCTGCGGGACGCGCTGGCGCCCAACCTGGTGCAGACGCTGGAAGGCTCCCCCGCGCTGGTGCATGGCGGACCCTTCGCGAACATCGCCCATGGCTGCAACAGCGTCATCGCGACCCGGCTGGCGCTGAAGCTGGCCGATGTGGTGGTGACGGAAGCCGGCTTCGGCGCAGATCTCGGTGCCGAGAAGTTCCTGGACATCAAGTGCCGCGCGGCGGGCCTCGCGCCCAAGGCCTGCGTGGTGGTGGCGACCACCCGCGCCCTGAAGCTGCATGGCGGCGTCGCCAAGTCGGCCCTGGGCACCGAGGATGTGGCGGCCGTCACGCGCGGCATCAGCAACCTGCGCCGCCACGTGCAGAACATGCAGAAATTCGGCCTACCCGTGGTGGTGGCGCTGAACAAGTTCACCGGTGACACCGAGGCCGAGATCGCGGCGGTGCGAGAGGCGATGCGCCCGCTGGGCACCAAGGTCATCCTCTGTACCCACTGGGCCGATGGCGCGGCGGGTGCCGCCGACCTCGCCCGCGCGGTGCTGGAGCTGATCGAGGGCGGCAGCGCGGCCTTCGAGCCGCTCTACCAGAGCCATGTCTCCCTGGCCGGCAAGATCGAGACGGTGGCGCGGGAGATCTACCACGCCGCCTCCGTCGCCATTCCGCCGCCGGTGGCCGCCAAGCTGAAGCGCTTCGAGGATGCGGGCTTCGGCGATGTGCCGGTCTGCATCGCCAAGACGCAGTATTCCTTCTCCGCCGATCCCACGCTGCTGGGCGCGCCGGAAGGGCATGTGCTGCCGCTGCGCGACGTGCGGCTTTCCGCCGGCGCCGGCTTCGTGGTGGCCATCGCGGGCGAGATCATGACCATGCCCGGCCTGCCGCGCCACCCGGCGGCGGAAGGCATCGGGCTGGATGCCGAAGGCCGTATCGAAGGGCTGTTCTGAGCCGCCATGGTGGCGCTGGACCCCCTCGCGCTGCTGCGGCAGGGGCTGGCCCGCCACCAGGCCGGTGACCTCGCGGGCGCCGAGCGCCTCTTCCGCCAGGTGCTGGCGCTGCGGCCGGATGACGGCAATGCGCTGAACCTGCTGGGGCAGATCGCCCGCGCGCGGGGCGACCTGCCGGAAGCCCTGCGGCTGATCGGGCGGGCGGTGGCGCTCAACCCGGGCGCGCCGGTCTTCCTGGCCGCCCATGGCGCCGCCCTGGCCGAGGCCGGGCAATTGCCGCAGGCCGAAGCCGCCC
>NZ_JACTUZ010000302.1 GCF_014490445.1 Pseudoroseomonas ludipueritiae
AGCCCGAGGCCGAGGCCGCCGGCCTCCTCCCCCGCCAGCACGCCCAGCAGCCCATCCTCGGCCAGCCGCGCCGCGCGCGCCTTGCCCTCCAGCGTGGCGCAGGCGGCCACGGCGCGTTCGGCCGTGGCGGCGAATTCGGCGGGGTCCAGCCCGCTCTCGATCATGTCCATGGCTTACTTCCCCTTCGGGAGCTGCAGCACGCGGTCGGCGATGATGCCGAGCTGGATCTCGGTGGTGCCGGCATAGATCGTCTCGGCACGGGCCTGGAGATAGATCTCCCCGAAGCGCTTCTGCGCCTGAAGGGTCGAAGGCGGCGCATCCGGCGCGGCCATGCCCAAAATCTCCTGCGCCAGGCTGGCAAAACGCTGGTGCGCCTCGCTCCAGTGCAGCTTCATCAGGCTGCCGCGCGCGCCAATGGCCTGGCCGGCGACCAGCGCCTCCACCACCGGCTCCACATGGCCCTTCACCATCTCGATATCCGTCACCGTCGCCGCGATGCGCTGCCGATAAGCGGAATCCCGCAGCAGCGGCGCCAGGGATTCATCCTGGCGGCAGGCGGCGATCAGGTGGCGCAGCTCATTCTCGAAGCGCCAGGCGCGATACATGCGGTTGGTGGCGCGCTCGATGCCCAGCACGCGGATGGCGGCGCTCCAGCCCTCGTCCGGCTTGCCCAGCGCATCCTCCGGCTCCACCCGCACATCGTCGAAGAAGACCTCGCAGAAGCTCTGCTTGTCGTTCATCTGGCGGATGGGCACGACGCGGATGCCCGGCGTATCCATCGGCACGGCAAAGAGCGCGAGGCCCTTGTGCCGGTCCTCCACCGTGCCGGTGCGGGCCAGCAGCAGGCAGCGCTTGGCCTTGTAGGCGCCGCTGGTCCAGATCTTCTGGCCAGTGACGCGCCAGCCATCGCCATCCCGCACCGCGCGGGTGCGAAGGCCCGCGAGGTCGGAGCCGGCATCAGGCTCGGAGAAGCCCTGGCACCACATCTCCCGCATCTCCAGGATGGGCGGCAGGTAGCGCAGCTTCTGCTCCTCCGTGCCCACGGCCAGGATGATCGGCCCGGCCAGTTCCTTGCCGATGGAGCTGACGCTTTCCGGCAGGGCGAGGCGGCCGATCTCCTGATTGGCGATCAGGTGCTCCCGCAGCGTGCGGCCATGGCCGCCATAGGCCTTGGGCCAGGTGATGCCGGCGAGGCCGGCGCGGTGCATCGCGGCTTCCCAGGCCAGGCTCTGCTCCAGGCTGGGCGGGGTGTAGCCCGGCTGGTCCGCCAGGAAGCCCGGCGGCACATTGTCGCGCAGCCAGTCCCGCGCATAGCGGCGAAAGGCCTCGCCGCTCAGTTCCGGCGTCATGCCGTCCATGGTTCAGGCTCCCGTCACTGCGCGGCGGCGGGGACCAGCAGCGCATCCAGCGCCACGGCACCCTGCCCTTCCGGCAGCAGCAGCAAGGGGTTGATATCGATCTCGGCGACCTCGCCCGCATGGGCGGCCGCGAAACGGGAAAGCGCCGCGATGGCCCGCGCCGCCGCCGGCAGGTCCGCCCTGGGCCGGCCGCGCGCGCCATCCAGCACCGGGAAGGCCTTGAGGGAGCGCAGCATCTCCATCGCCTCGGCTTCCTCCACCGGAGTTGGGCGCACGGCCACGTCCTGGATGATCTCGGCGAAGATGCCGCCCAGGCCCACCACCACGACCGGGCCGAAGACCGGGTCGCGCTTGGCGCCCAGGATCAGCTCTGTGCCGCCGCGCGCCATGGGGGAGACCAGCACGCCATCGATGCGCGCGGTGGGCGCCTTCTGCCGCACGCGCGCCAGCATGGCGTCATAGGCTGCGGCCACGGCGGCGGCATCGGCGAGGTTCAACACCACGCCACCCACCTCGGTCTTGTGCGGCAGGTCCTCGGACAGGACCTTGAGCACCACGGGGAAGCCCATGGCCTGCGCCGCCTCGGAAGCCTCCCGCGCGCTGCGGGCGATCTTTTCCGGCAGCACCGGCACGCCGGCACCGGCCAGGGCCTGCTTGGCGCCATATTCGTTGCGCAGCGCCTCCGGCGGCAGCGGGCCGGCGGGGGCCACGGGCGCGGGCGGCGGCGGCAGGTCCCGC
>NZ_JACTUZ010000303.1 GCF_014490445.1 Pseudoroseomonas ludipueritiae
CCTTGCATGGCCGTTATGTTTCTTGCTGAGGTCTCGCCCTCATTCCCCTGAGGAGCGGCGTTGATGGCTGTTGCGAATTTCCGGTTGAAGGCGGCCCTGCTGATGGGCTCCGCCATGCTGTCCCTGGCCATGGCGCAGCCGGCTGCGGCCCAGAATGTCACCATCGCCATCGGCGGCTCGGTGACCTCGCTGGACCCGCATTTCTACAACGCTTCCCCCAACCACAGCGCCGCCGCGCATTTCTTCGAGCGGCTGACCGAATTCGACAGCAACGCCAAGATGCAGCCGGCACTGGCCGAATCCTGGAAGGCCGTTGCCCCCGATGTCTGGGAATTCAAGCTGCGCCCGGGCGTGAAGTGGCATGACGGGCGGGACTTCACCGCCGAGGATGTCGCCTTCACCATCGAGCGCGCGCCCAATGTGCCGAACAGCCCTGGCGGCTTCGGCGCCTTCGTGCGCGGCGTGAAGAGCGTGGAGATCGTGGACCCGCTGACCATCCGCTTCCACACCCCCGGCCCCTATCCGCTGCTGCCGGTGGATTTCGCCTCGCTCTTCGTCATCTCCCGCCACGTGGGGCAGAATGCCTCCACCGAGGATTACAACAGCGGCAAGGCGGTGGTCGGCACCGGCCCCTATCGCTTCAACAGCTACACGCCGGGCAACCGCGTGCAGATGACGCGCAACGACAACTACTGGGGCGGCAAGCCGGACTGGGCGACGGTGGACTTCCGCATCATCTCCAATCCCGCCGCCCGCACGGCGGCGATCCTCTCGGGCGATGTGGACATCATCGACACCGTTCCTTCCTCCGACATCCCCAAGCTGCGGCAGGACCCGAAGGTTCAGGTGACCTCCATCCAGGGCCTGCGCCTCATCTACCTGGCGCCGGACCGCTCGCGCGACGAGAACCCGGTCTTTGTCACCGACAATGACGGCAAGCCGCTGGCGAGGAACCCCTTCAACGACCTGCGCGTCCGCCGCGCGCTTTCCATGGCCGTCAGCCGCGAGGCCCTGGCGGAGCGCGTGATGGAGGATACGGCCAAGCCGGCCGGCCAATGGCTGCCGCCCGGCACCTATTCCTATAATCCGGAGGTGAAGCCGCTGGAGCAGGACCTCGAGGGCGCCAGGAAGCTGCTCGCCGAGGCAGGCTTCCCGCGCGGCTTCAGGATGACCCTGCACACGCCGAACGACCGCTACCCCAACGACGCCAAGACCGCCCAGGCCGTGGCGCAGATGTGGACGCGGGCCGGCGTGCAGACCACCGTCGAGGCCCTGCCCTGGAGCACCTATTCCGTCCGCTCCAACCGGCAGGAATTCGGCATCAGGCTGATGGGCTGGGGCAGCCTGACGGGCGAGGCTTCCTATGCCCTGGTGAACATCATAGGCACCTACAGCCAGGAAACCCGCTTCGGCGCCAATAACTCCGGCCGCTATTCCAACCCGGAGCTGGATGCCCTGACCCTCAAGGCCACCAGCACGCTGGACGATGAGGAGCGCGAGAAGCTGCTGCAGCAGGCGATCAAGATGGCAATCGACGATGTGGCCATCATCCCGCTGCACCAGCTGGTGAATACCTGGGCGGTGAAGAAGGGCCTGCAGCACAGCCCGCGCATGGACGAGCGCACCCGGGCCATCGACCTGAAACCCGCCAAGGGCTGAGCCGGAAGGCCGGGCGGGCACGCGGCCCGCCCGGCAGCGGCTTTATGGGCCGCACCGTCTTGCGCAAAATTTGTCTTTCTTGCAGAGCTTCCTCAGAAATGATCCGGAGGAAGCCACCATGCCCACCACCCTGCCGAGCCTGAAGGCAGCCCTGCTGCTGGGAGCCGCCAGCTTCGGCCTGGCCGCCGCGCAGCCGGCGCTGGCGCAGGACCTGACCATCGCCATCGGCGGCTCGGTGACCTCGCTGGACCCGCATTTCTACAACGCGTCTCCCAATAACGGCCTCGGCACGCATTTCTTCGACCGGCTGACGGAGCTGGACGCCAATGCGCAGATCCGGCCGATGCTGGCGGAATCCTGGAAGGTGATCGAGCCGACCCTCTGGGAATTCAAGCTGCGCCCGGGCGTGAAGTGGCATGACGGGCGGGA
>NZ_JACTUZ010000304.1 GCF_014490445.1 Pseudoroseomonas ludipueritiae
CACGGCCGCCTGCCGCCAGGCCGCCGCCGTGGTGGCGCTGAGCGAGGGCATGGCCGAGACCGCCCTGGCGCGTGGCGCCGAGCCCGCGCGGGTGGCGGTGGTGCCCAATGGCTGCGACCTCGACCTCTTCGGCCCGCAGGTGGCGCCCTGGCGGCCGGAAGGTGCCGCGCCCTGGGAGGTGCTGGCCGTCTATGCCGGGGCGCATGGCCGCGCCAATGGGCTAGACCAGCTGCTCGATGCCGCCGAGATCCTGCAGTTCCGGGGCGAGCACCGCATCCGCCTGCTGCTGGTGGGGGAGGGGGGCGAGAAGCCCCGGCTGCGGCAGGCCGCCACCGAGCGTGGCCTGGCCAATCTCAGCTTCCTGGACAGCCTGCCGAAGCGGCAACTGGCGGCGCTGCTGGCGGGCGCGCAGGTGGGGGTGCAATGCCTGGCGCCGGTGCCGGAATTCGCCGAATGGACGGCGCCCAACAAGCTGATGGACTACCTGGCCGCCGGGCTGCCGGTGGTGGCCAATCTCTCCGGCCGCGCCGCGCGGCTGCTGGCGGGTGGGCCGGTGGCCTGCGGCATCCCGGCGCCGCCGGGCGATGCCGCCGCCCTGGCGGATGCCCTGGTCTGGATGGCCGACAACCCGCATCGCCGTGCCGAGATGGGGGCGGCCGCGCGCGCCCAGGCGGTGCGGCGCTGGGACCGCCGGCTTCTGGCCGCTGATTTCGTCCGCGCCGTGGAAGCGGCGGCGGGGGCTCCTCGCACTGCTGGGGAATGGGCCACCGCCTGATGCTGCCGGAACTGCATCTGGTCGCTTCCGCGCGGCCCAACCTGCCGAAGCTGGCGGCGCTCTGGCACGCGCTGGCGGAAGAAGCGCCGGCCTTTTGCCGCCCTGTGCTGGTCCATACCGGCCAGCACCACGACGCCGCCATGTTCGCCGGCCACCTGGCCGATCTCGGCCTGCCGGCGCCGGAGGTCTCGCTGGGTGTCTCCGGCGGTGGCCATGCGGCGCTGACCGGCCGCACCATGATGGCCTGCGAGGCCCTGTGGCAGGACCGCCGCCCCGTCCTGGTGGTGGTGCCCGGCGATGTGGACGGCACGCTGGCGGCGGCGCTGGCCGCGCGCAAGCTGCGCATCCCCGTGGCGCATCTGGAAGCCGGGCTGCGCTGCGGCGACCGCGACATGCCGGAGGAGATCAACCGCCGCGCGGTGGATGCCGTCTCCGACCTGCTCTGGGCGCCGGACCATGCCACCGCCGACCGCCTGCTGCGGGAAGGCCATGCGCCGGAAGCGGTGCGTGCCGTTGGCAACAGCATGATCGACACGCTGCTGCGCCGCCTGCCCGCCGCGCGGGCGCGGGCGCTGCCCGCCGGGCTGCGCCCCGGCGGCTATGGCGTGCTGACCCTGCACCGCCCGGCCAATGTGGACAGCCATCAGGCTCTGGCCATCCTGCTGGCGGCGGTGGCGGAAGCCGCCCGCGCCCTGCCGCTGGCCTGGCCGCTGCATCCGCGCACCGCCATGCGCATGGCGGAATTCGGCCTGGCCATGCCGCCGGGCGTGCTGCCGCTGCCGCCGCTGGGCTACCTTGATTTCCTGTCCCTGCTCAGCCGCGCCCGGCTGGTCGCCACCGACAGCGGCGGGGTGCAGGAGGAAGCGGCGGGGCTGGATGTGCCCTGCCTGACCCTGCGCCCTTCCACCGAACGGCCGGTGACGCTGGAATCCGGCGCCAACCAGCTTGTCACGCCCGCCGGCCTGCCGGCGGCGGTGGCCAGGGTGCTTTCGGGCGGCTGGCCACCCGCCCGGCCCATCCCCTTGTGGGACGCCGCCGTGGGCACCCGCATGGTGGCGCATCTCCGAACCGTGCTGGCCGCCGCCGAACCGACGCTGGAAACCGCCTGACGATGCCTGAGCCCGCCCCGCTGGTCTGCATGCTCTCCGCCGCGCATCCGCCCGCCGATGTGCGCGTGGTGGCCAAGGAAGGCGCCGCCCTGGCCGAGGCCGGCTGGCGCGTGCTGCACCTCTGCCCGGCGCCCGCGCGGCAGGATGCCTCCGCGCCGCTGCGCGAAGGTGCCGCGCCCGG
>NZ_JACTUZ010000305.1 GCF_014490445.1 Pseudoroseomonas ludipueritiae
CGGCGGGGTTGGGCGGCTCCCCGGCCAGGGGAGCGGGCGCGCGCGGGCCGGTATCGGTGCGCGGCGCCGCTTCCAGCAGGGCGCGGGTGTAGGGGTGGCGCGGGTCGGCGAAGACGGTGTGCGAGGGGCCGGCCTCCACCACGCGCCCGGCATACATCACCGCCACATGGTGGGCGAGATGCCGCACCACCGCGAGGTCATGCGAGATGAAGACCAGCGCCACGCCAGTCTCCCGCTGCAGGTCCTGCAACAGGTTCACCACCTGCGCCTGCACCGAGACATCGAGGGCCGAGACCGGCTCATCGCAGATGATCAGCTCGGGCCCCACCGACAGCGCGCGGGCAATGGCGATGCGCTGCCGCTGACCGCCGCTAAACTGGTGCGGCAGGCGGTCGAGCTGCGCGGCGGAAAGCCCCACGCGCTCCATCAGGGCTGCAGCGCGGCGATGCGCCTCGGCCCGGTCGCAAAGGCGGTGCAGCAGCATGGGCCGCACCAGCGCGTCGCGGATGCGCTCGCGCGGGTTCAGCGAGCCGTAAGGATCCTGGAAGACCACCTGCACGCGCCGCCGCATGGCGCGCAGCGCATCGCCGCGCAACTCGCGCATGTCGATGCCATCCAGCAGGATGCGGCCGCCATCGGCTTCCTCCAGCCGCAGCAGCAGGCGGCCCAGGGTGCTCTTGCCGCAGCCGCTTTCCCCGACGATGGCCAGGGTCTCGCCCCGCGCCAGGGTCAGGTCGATGCCATCCACGGCCCGCAGCAGGCGGCCGCCGGGCAGCGGGTAGGTCCGGCGCAGCGCCTCGGCCTGCAACAAGGGGGCATTCATGCCAGGGCCTCCACGGGGGCGCGCCAGCAGGCGACGTCATGCCCCGGCGCCAGTTCCCGCAACGGCGGGGTGGCGGCGCATTCGGCGGCGGCGAAGGGGCAGCGCGGCGCGAAGCGGCAGCCTTCCGGCATCTCGCCCGGTGCCGGCATGCGGCCGGGGATGGGCTCCAGCCGCTCCGAGGTGCCGGTGAGCGCCGGCATGGCCGCCAGCAGCGCCAGGGTATAGGGGTGCTGCGCCCCGGCGAAGAGAGCGGCGGCCGGGGCGCGCTCAACGATGCGGCCGGCATACATCACCGCCACCTCGTCCGCGATCTCGGCCACCACGCCCAGGTTGTGGGTGATGAAAAGGATGCCGGTGCCATGCTGCTCCCGCAGCGCCGCCAGCAGCGCCAGGATCTGCGCCTGGATGGTGACATCCAGCGCCGTGGTCGGCTCATCCGCGATCAGCAGGGCGGGCTCGCAGGCCAGGGCCATGGCGATCATCACGCGCTGGCGCATGCCGCCGGAAAGTTCATGCGGATAGGCATCCAGCCGCCGTTCCGGCGCCGGGATCTGCACCTGCCGCAGCGCGGCCAGGGCGCGGCTGCGCGCCTCGGCGGCGGAAAGGCCGCGATGCACCCGCAGCGCCTCCCCCACCTGGTCCCCGACCGTGAAGACCGGGTTCAGCGAGGTCATGGGCTCCTGGAAGATCATGGCCATGCGGTTGCCGCGCAGCCGCGTCATGCCACGCTCGTCCAGCCCGGCGATATCCTCGCCCTCGAAGCGCAGGCGGGTGGCGCCGATCTCGTATTGCCCCGGCACCAGCAGGCGCATCAGCGCCATGGCCGTGACGCTCTTGCCCGAGCCGCTTTCGCCGACCAGGCAGGTGATGCGGCCGGGATGCAGCGTCAGGGAGAGGTTGTCCACCACCCGCACCCGCCGTCCTCGCGGGCCAAGATCGACGTTGAAGCCGGCCATCTCGAGGACAGGTGCATTCATGCGGCGCATCCCGGCAAAAGCGCGCGCAGCTCGGCGGCGGAAGGCAGGGCGGCAAAGGCACCGGGGCGGGAGACGGTGAGCGCCGCCGCCCGCTGCGCCCGCTCCACCGCCGCCGGCAGCGTCTGGCCCGCCAGCAGCAGGGCGGCCAGCACGCCGCAGAAGGTATCACCCGCGCCGGTGGTATCCACCGCCGCCACGGGGTGCGCCGGGTGATGGTGATGGCCTGCGGCCCCGGCGGAGACGCAGCCACCGGCGCCG
>NZ_JACTUZ010000306.1 GCF_014490445.1 Pseudoroseomonas ludipueritiae
GCTCGCGCGCGCCGGGCGACCGGCGAAGGACCAGGCCCTGCTGGCGGCGGCCGCCGCCATCCGCGCGCGGCAGGAGGCCATCCTGGCCGCCAATGCCGCCGACCTGGAAGCGGCGCCCGACCTCTCCTCGTCCTTCCGGGACCGGCTGGTGCTGAACCCCGCCCGCATTGAGGCCATGGCCAAGGGGCTGGAGGAAGTCGCCGCCCTGCCCGACCCCGTGGGCCGCGTGCTGGCGGAATGGACGCGCCCCAATGGGCTGGTCTTCCGCCGCGTGGCGCAGCCGCTGGGCGTGGTCGGCATGATCTATGAAAGCCGGCCCAACGTGACCGCCGATGCCGCCGCGCTCTGCCTGAAGGCGGGCTCGGCCGTGCTGCTGCGCGGCGGCACCGAGGGCGCGCGCAGCAGCGCCGCCATCCATGCCTGCATGGCCGAAGGGCTGCGCGCCGCCGGCCTGCCGGAAGCCGCCATGCAGATCGCCCCCACCCAGGACCGCGCCTTCGTGGGCGCCATGCTGCGCGCGGCGGGGCTGATCGACCTGATCATCCCGCGCGGCGGCAAGGGGCTGGTGACGCGGGTGATGGAGGAAGCGCGGGTGCCCGTGCTGGCCCATGCCGAGGGCCTCTGCCACACCTACATCCACGCCGCCGCGGATTGCTCCATGGCCCGCAAGCTGCTGGCGAACGCAAAGATGCGCCGCACCGGCGTCTGCGGCGCCACCGAGACGCTGTTGATCGATGCCGCCATCGCGCCAGAGTTGCTGCCGCTGCTGGTGGAAGACCTCGCGGCGCTGGGCTGCTCCTTCAAGGCGGATGAGCGGGCGCGCTCCATCCTGCCCGCCCTGCCCGTGGCCACCGAGGCGGATTACGCCACGGAATGGCTGGATGCCATGCTCTCCATCAAGGTGGTGGACGGGGTGGAAAGCGCCCTGGCACATATCCGCCGCTATGGCAGCGAGCACACGGAAGCCATCGTCACCGAGGATGCCGAGGCCGCCGCCACCTTCCTCAACGGGCTCGATTCGGCGGTGGGCATGTGGAATGCCTCCACCCAGTTCTGCGATGGCGGCGAATTCGGCTTCGGGGCCGAGATCGGCATCGCCACGGGGCGGCTGCACGCGCGCGGCCCGGTGGCGCTGGAACAGCTCTGCACCTATCGCTACCACGTCATCGGCACCGGCCAGACGCGTGCATAGCGCCGTGCCCGCCCTTCGCGCCGCGTCCTGAGCCTTTGCGCCCGCCTTTCGAGCCGGCCCGCTTCGGCGACCGGCGCCGCCTGCGGATCGGCCTGCTGGGCGGCAGCTTCAACCCGGCGCATGAAGGGCACCGGCACGTGGCCCGCATGGCCTTGCGGGCGCTGCGGCTGGACCAGGTCTGGCTGATGGTCTCCCCCGGCAATCCGCTGAAGGCGGCCAGGGGCATGGCGCCCTTCGCCGAGCGCCTGGCCTCCGCCCGCCGCATGGCGCAGCCGCCGCGCATCCTGGCCACGGAGATCGAGGCCGCGCTGGGCGAACGCTACAGCACCCGCACCCTGGCCAAGCTGGCCCGGCGCTTTCCGCTGGCCCGCTTTGTCTGGATCATTGGCGCCGACAACCTGTGGCAATTGCCGCGCTGGCGGCAATGGCAGGCCCTGGTGGAACAGACGCCGGTGGCGGTGCTGCCGCGCCCGGGCTGGACCCGCAAGGCGCTGGCCGGCAAGGCCGCGCACCGGCTGCGCCGCTTCCGCCGCCGCCCTGGCCGGCTGCCGGAACACGGCCCGGCCTGGGCGCTGGTGCCGGCGCGCGAGAACAGCCTCAGCGCCACAGCCATCCGCGCGCACGCGGCCTTGAACGCCCCTGGGGAAAAGCCCAGGGGAATCGATGCTGGCGGGCAACCGCCCTCCCGCGCCATACAGATCGCAGATCGTGTAAACGCCGACACGAAAGACTAGAGGACGCACCATGG
The DNA here is from genome assembly GCF_014490445.1 of Pseudoroseomonas ludipueritiae. Taxonomy (GTDB): domain Bacteria; phylum Pseudomonadota; class Alphaproteobacteria; order Acetobacterales; family Acetobacteraceae; genus Pseudoroseomonas; species Pseudoroseomonas ludipueritiae. The sequence goes on from NZ_JACTUZ010000306.1 coordinate 1,941, forward strand.
CCCGTACCCCCACCAAGCCGCCCGCCGGCAAAACCCCGCGCAAGCCGGCTGCCGCCGCCACCCGCGTCCCTGGCCGGGCCGCCACGCTGCGCACCGCCAAGCCGGCCGCCGCTGCC
>NZ_JACTUZ010000307.1 GCF_014490445.1 Pseudoroseomonas ludipueritiae
ACCCACCATCTACGGCCTCCTCGAAACCCACCGCCTCTCGCCGAATCAGGTGGTCGCGGAACCCGAAGCCCCCAGCGCTACGTCTGGCGAGAACTCGTAGCAGGAGCAAACCCATGCGCCGCATCCCCCCCGCCGCCGCGCCCCGCCTCCTGCGCGCCCTGCCGCTGGCGCTGGCGCTTTCCGCCGCCAGCCTTCCCCTGGCCCTGCCCAGCATGGCGGGGCCGCTGGAGCGGGCGCAGGAGGCCCGCGCGCGCGGCAACCTGCGCGAGGCGCAGATCGAGTTGCGCAACCTGGTGCGCGACAAGCCGGAGGATGCCGCTGCCCATGCGGCGCTGGCCGCCGTGAGCCTGGACCTGGGCGACACGGAACTGGCGGAGCGCGAGGCCCGCGCGGCGCTGGAGCATGGCCATGATGCCGCCGCCGCCACGGCGCTGCTGCTGCGCTCCTATCTCACCTCCAACCGCGCCGAGGCGCTGCTGCGCGACTTCCCGCAGGTGGAGACGCCGAAGCCCGTGGCGGCGCAGGTTGCCGCCGCGCGGGCGCAGGCGCTGCTGATCCTGGGGCGGAAGGACGAGGCCGCGCAGTCGGCGACGCTGGCGCGGCAGATCGCGCCGGATGTGCCGGAGGTGGGTATCGTCGCCTCCAACGTGGCGTTGATGCAGGGCGACCGCGCGGCGGCCGAGGCGGCGCTGGATGCCGTGCTGGCCAGCCACCCCGACAATGCCGATGCGCTGCTGCGCAAGGGCGGGTTGCAGTACGAGCGGCGCGACCTGCAGGCGGCGCTGGCCAGCTTCGACCGGCTGTTGCAGGGCGCGCCCAATTCGGTCGCCGGCCGGCTGCGGCGTGCCGAGACGCTGATCCAGTTGCAGGAAGATGCCCGCGCCCGCGCGGATGTCGATGTGGCGCTGAAGGTCATGCCGACCAATGCGCCCGCGATCTATATGCGCGCGCTGCTGGGGCTGCGGGCCAAGGACTGGGCCGGCGCCGATTCTGACTTGCAGAAGCTCGGCCCCGCGCTGGGCAATTTCCCGAATGGCTACCTGCTGCAGGCCACCGCCAAGCAGGCCCTGGGGCAGAAGGCCCAGGCGGAAGATGCCGCCAGCCGCCACCTGGCCCGCAATCCGGATGACCCGCGCGGCGCCCGGCTGCTGGCGGTGCTGGCGCTGGAGGATAAGCGCCCGCGCGATGCCGCCGCGGTGCTGGCCACGCTGGCCGGGCGCGGCAAGGCGGATGTGGAATCGCTGGAGCTGCTGGGCACGGTGCAGTCCATGCTGAACCGCCCGCGCGAGGCCGCCATGGCCTTCGAGAAGGCCGCCGAGCTGGCACCGAAGAATGCCGCCATCCTGAACCGCCTGGCCGCCGCCCGGCTGGCCATGGGAGATGCCGCCGGCACGGAGGAAGCCGCCAACCGCGCCGTGGCGCTGGGTGGCGAGACGCCGGCGACGCGGCAGATGCTGGCCTTCGCCGCGCTGGCGCAGGGCGATGCCTCGGCCGCCGAGGCCGAGATGAACCGCCTGGGCGCCGAGGGTCGCAAGGGTGAGACCGGCGCCGTGCTGGATGGCACGCTGCTGACCCTGCGGATGGACCTGCCGGCCGCCCGCGCCGCCTTCGAGGGTGCGCTGCGCGACCACCCCAATTCCATCCCGGCCCGCATGGGTCTGGCCCGCGTGGCCACGCTCCAGGACAAGCCGGAGGAGGCCGAGCGCCTGCTGGGCGAGGTGCTCAAGCAGGAGCCCGGCCATGCCGAGGCCATGACCCAGCTGACCACCATCGCGGCCGGCGATGGCCCCCGCGCCGCCGCTGCCCGCGCGGTGCTGGAACAGGTGCAGGCCGCGCATCCGGAAGAACCGCTGCTGGCCATGGCGCTCTCCGCCGTGCAGATGCGCGCCAATGAGCCCGCCAAGGCCGTGGCGGTGCTGGATGCCGAGCCGCTACGCGCCAAGGGCGGCGTGGCGCTGGCCCTGGCGCGTTCCCGTGCCCATGCCGCCGCCGGGGACTGGAAGCGGGCCGAGGAAGCCGCGCGCCTGGCGCTGGCCGAGGCGCCCTCCTCCGCCC
>NZ_JACTUZ010000308.1 GCF_014490445.1 Pseudoroseomonas ludipueritiae
GGGGGCGCAGCCGGGGCAGGCGAGGGCGGTGCCGCGCGCTCCGGTGCCGGCGGTGCCGCGCGGGTGGCGCCGAGGTCCGGCAGCACCACGATGGTCACGCTGCGGGCCTCGCGGTTCTCGGTGCTGCGGCTGAAGCCGGGGTTGCGGGCCTCGGCACGGATGCGGTCCCGCGCGATGCCGTGACTGACCGAGAGCATTTCCGCCACTTCCCGCGCCCGGCGGGCGGCGAGTTGGGTGGCGCTGGATTGCCCGCCTTCCCGCCCCGCGAAGCCCAGGACGCAGATGTTGCGCTCCGGCTGCGCCTTGGCCAGCTCGGCGGCGGCGGCCACCGGGGTGCGGGCGGCATCGGCGGGGCGGGCGCTGCGGGCGGGGAAGGGCACCTCGAAGACATCGTCCTCCAGCCGCTCGGCACCGATGCACTTGAAGTCACGCGGCTGGGCCTGGGCGGTGGCGGCCAGCAGCGGCAGGGAAGCGATCACGACGGCAAGCAGGAGGCGCATGATATCCCTTGTTCAGGCGGGCGCGAGCAGGCCCGCGCCGGTCAGTCGTTGCAGCAGGGTGGGGGCATCGACGGTGGGGTGGGCGGCGCGCAGCTCCGCCTCGGCCACGTCGGTGCGGGTCAGCAGCCAGCCGGCGGCCTCGGCCTCGGCGGGGGCGAGCGGCAGGGTGGCATTGGGGCCCTTGAGCTGCCATTCGGCACCGCGCCGCACCGGCTTGGCGCCGGGGCTGACGATGCGGAAGGTGGCGCCCTCCTGAGCCTCGGCGCCCGTGGCGGGGGCGGCCTCGGCCAGGCCGCGCGCGGCCAGCAGGTCGTTGCCGCCGCGGCGGAAGTGATAGTCGGCCACGAACTTGCCCAGCACGTCCATCACCTTGGGATCCCGCGTCAGCTCCGAAAGGCGCTGCCCAAGCTGGGCGGCCCGGCTGGTCAACGCGAAGCGGGCGGCGGCGGTTCCATCCTGGCGCGGCAGCGGCTGGCGGAAGGCCGTGTCGTAGATCGCGCGTTCCAGCAGGATGTTCATCAGGTCCATGCCCAGCGGGGCATGGACGCCATAGGCGATATGGACGGAGGTGGGCGCCTCGGCCAGGGCGTCATGGTACCAGCCGCGCGGCAGGTAGAGCAGGTCGCCAGTCTTCACCAGCACCTTGCCGCGCAGCTTGCCCTTGGCGCGGTCGTGGTGCTCCTGCCCCAGGCCCTTGAACACCGGGTGGGCGATCGGCCATTCGGCGCGGCCTTCCCAGATGTTCCAGTATTTCTCGCCTTCCACCTGCACGGCCCAGACATCGTGCGTGTCGAAGTGGGAATGGAAGGCCTTGTGGCTCTGCCAGGAGATGTAGACATTGGCCTGGGCCTTGCCGAGCCCGGCTTCCTCCAGCGCGTTGGAGACGCTGGTGAGGCCCGGCGTCAGGCTGTCCACGTCGTTCATCACCACGCTGGCGCCGCGGCCGACCCATTGCGCCACCATGGCGGAGTCGGGCTGCATCACCTGGGCGCCGTCGCGGCTGGTGGCGCGGGTGCAATATTGCTCGGGCGGCACCGCCACGCCTTCCCGCACCAGCTTCAGCGACTGGCTGGTCCAGATATGAGTCTGGTCCAGCAGCCGGTTGATGCCGCGCCAGGACAGCACCTGGGCGAATTTCGCCGCGCTGCCCGGGATGTGCAGAGGCTGCTTGTCATAATATTCGGCGAAGAACTGTTCCGGCGTGATGGGCGCCAGGAGATCGGCCAGCGTCATGCTCATGCCCCGCAGCTTAGGCGGGCCCGCGCCCCTTTGAGAATGCTTCCCCCCAGGAATTTACGAGTCATCCACCGCAAAAGGCACAGGCACGGCTTGCAGCCGGCGTCTCGCCTGCCGATCCTTGGATGCACCAGAATGGACGCCAGGGGATAAAGCGATGCCAGACGGAACGAGCAGCACAGGCCCGGAGGGCGGCGCGCGCGCCGAGCTGCTGCGGATGGCCGCCGAGGCGCTGCGCCGGCAGGCCCCGGCGCTGCCGGAGGATGCGGCGCTGCTGCTGCGCCAC
>NZ_JACTUZ010000309.1 GCF_014490445.1 Pseudoroseomonas ludipueritiae
GGCGCGGCCGCGCGGGTGCTGGTGGCGGGCGAGACGACGGGCGCGCGCGCCGCCGAATTGGCAACCGGGGCAGAGGGCGCGCCGCGCGGCTGCAGCGGGATGGAGGTGGCGGAAACCAGCGCGGGGTTGTTCGGGTCCTCCGGCACCAGCCCCAGCACGGGGGCGATGCGGCTGACCACGGTATGCGCCGCCGGCGCCGCGACCCAGCCGGCCGTGGCATAGCCATGGGACCGCGCATTGGCCTGCGGGTTGTCGATCATGACATAGAGCGCGTAGCGCGGCGCATACATCGGGAAGGCACCCACCAGCGCCGCGATGCGCTGGTTCATCAGGTAGCCGCCGCGCGGGCCGGTCTTCTGCGCCGTGCCGGTCTTGCCGCCCAGGAAGTAGCCCGGCACCTCGGCCGAGCGGGCGGAGCCATCGGTGACCACCAGGCGCATCAGCTTGCGCATGGTGGCGCTGGTCTGCTCGCTGACGATGCGGCGGCCCGGACGCTCCACGCCCGGCGGCTGCGCCAGCAGGGTCGGCTCACGCAGGATGCCGCCATTGGCGATGGCGGAGATGCCGTTGACCACATGCATCGGCGTGACGCTGATGCCATGGCCGTAGGAGATCGTGACCATGTTGATCTCCTTCCAGGAACTGGCAGGAGGCACCAGCGGCAGCGCCCTTTCCGGCACTTCCAGGCTGACGCGGGAGAGCATGCCCGCGTTCTTCAGGAATTCGCGCTGCCGCTCCGGCCCGAAGCCCATGGCCATATGCGCGGCGCCGAGGTTGGACGAATAGGCCAGCACCTCGGGGAAGGAGAGCCAGCGGTTCTTGCCCTTGTAGTCGGTGATGGTGAAGCGGCCGTAGCGCATCGGGCGGCTGGCGTCGAAGCGGCTGGAATAGGCATTGGCGGTGCCGTATTCCAGCGCCGCCGCCGCCGTCAGCAGCTTGAAGGTCGAGCCAGGCTCGTAGACGCCCACGGTGGCGCGGTTGAAGCGCTGGTCGGCCGTCGCCTCACTGATGTCATTGGCGTCGTAATCGGGCAGGGACACCATGCCGAGGACCTCGGCCGTGTTGATGTCCAGCACCACGCCGGCGCCGCCGATGCCGTTGAAGCTGGCGATGGCGTCATGCACCGCGTCGCGCAGCGCCAACTGCACGCGGATGTCCAGCGACAGCCGCAGCGGCTTGCCCAGTTCGGTGCGCAGCCGCTCGTCGAAGCTGCGCTCGATGCCGGAGAGGCCCTTGCCGTCCACATCCACATTGCCGAGCACGTGCACGCCCGCGCGGCCCTGCGGGTAGTAGCGGCGCTCCGCATGTTCGAAATCGACGCCGGCGATGCCGAGGTTGATGATGCCCTGCTGCTCCCGCGGCGTCAGGCTGCGGGTGATGTAGACGAAGCCCCTGTCGCCCGAGAGGCGCTCGATCAGCTTCTCGCGGTCCAACTGCGGCAGGATGGTGCGCAGCTTGTCCGCCACTTCCGCCGGGTTGTGCAGCACGCGGGGATTGGCGGTCAGCGCCGTGATCGGCAGCGACATCGCCAGCATCTCGCCATTGCGGTCCGTGATGGGCGCGCGGCTGGCCGGGTGCTCGGTCGGCGGCGCGACGGCGCGCAGCGCCGCCTGCAGGCGCACCGGCTGGGCCGGGTCCAGCAGCGTGGCATCGGCCAGCTTCAGCGCCACCGCCAGGAACAACGCACCGAAGCCCAGCGCAGCCACCACCAGCCGCCCCCGGCTCTTCTCCAGCTGCGCGCGGCGCAGCAGGTCCGGCTGCGGGATGCGCGCGGAGGCAGGCCGCTGGCCGGCCACGCGCAGATCCATCACCTCGTCATGCGGCAGCATGGCCGGCTGGCGCAGATGGCCGCCGCGCTGGGGCACCGAATCCGGAGAAGGTGGGGGCAGGTCGTGCATGGCGGTCAGCGCACCGGCACGGGCAGCGGCACCGGCGGCGCCAGGGTGCCGCGCGACGCCATGCCGAGGGAGGAACCGCCAGCGGCCACCGGCGCGCCGACGCTGCCGCCGGTGCC
>NZ_JACTUZ010000031.1 GCF_014490445.1 Pseudoroseomonas ludipueritiae
CACCGGCTGGACGCGGCCCATCCCAGCCAGGGCCAGGGCGGTGGTCGGGGCCGCGCCAGTCAGGCCCGCGCCCTTCATGCCGCCAGCCGGGACCAGGGCCGCCGGACGGCGGGCCGAAGGCACGGCGCGGTGGCGGTGGTGGCGGCGGGGGCGCATAACGCGCCCAGCGGCTGCGCTCATGGTACCAGGGGCGGTTGCGGTAATAGGAATCCCAGTAGCTGCCGATCGTGAAGCCGATGATCGGCAGGCCGATGGCCGGGCCGATGCTCATGACGGGCTCCCGCCGCTCATGATAGGGCGCCTGCAGATAGGCGCCGGCCACCCAGCCACGGTCCCGCCCGATGGTCACGTCGCACCAGCCATAGCCTTCCAGGCAGCCCAGCACATCCACCTGCACGCCCGGCTCCAGCTGGGCGACCACGGGATATTCGGTGCCGGGGCCCGCCCGCATGTTCAGGCCAGTGGTGACGAAGGCGGGCGCCGCCTGCGCCAGGGCCGGCGCCAGCAATGCGGCTGAAAGGGCCAACCCGGCCAGCAGGCCGCGCGATGTTCCAGAACGGTCTGGCATGGCGATCCTCCTTTTCCTGCCCCTGTTAACGCCAGGAATGGCGCGCCTTTGCGGCGAGGAGGGGGCCGAAAAACGCCATCGCCCGGCCAACCTTGCGGCTGGCCGGGCGATGGAGGCCCGGATCGCGGTGCGGCTGGCGCCTTACTTCGGCGCCAGCACCATGATCATCTGGCGGTTTTCCAGGCGCGGCATCTGCTCGACCTTGGCCAGCTCGGCCAGCTCGGTCCGCACCCGCTCCAGCACCTTGGCGCCGAGATCCTGGTGGGCCATCTCACGGCCGCGGAAGCGCAGGGTGACCTTCACCTTGTCGCCCTCCTCCAGGAAGCCCTTGGCCGCGCGCATCTTCACGTCGTAGTCGTGGTCATCAATGTTCGGGCGAACCTTGATTTCCTTGATCTCGACGATCTTCTGCTTCTTGCGGGCCTCGTTGGCCTTCTTCTGCTGCTCGTACTTGTACTTGCCGTAGTCCGTGATCTTGCAGACCGGCGGGACAGCGTTGGGGCTGATCTCCAGCAGGTCCATGCCGACGTCATAGGCGCGCAGCAAGGCTTCCCGGGAGCTCATCACGCCGATCATCTCGCCATCCTGATCGATCAGACGCACCTGCGGGACGCGGATATCTTCGTTCACCCGCGGTCCGTCGCGGGGGGGAAGCTGGTTCGGTAGAGGGCCTCGGGCCAGAGTCGGCTCCTGTCACTGTGGGAACGAAATTTGGGGCATAGTTATGGTGCAGTCCTTAAGCGACTGCAACCTCAACCGGCCTTAGATCGGGTGCGGAAGCTTCCGCCGCAAGGGCTTCGACCGCCTCGGCCAGCGTCATCGTGACCTGCTCGCGGCCCGGCAGGCGGCGCAGCACCACCTTGCCTTCCTCGGCCTCCCGCCGGCCGATCACGGCCAGCACGGGCACCCGCTGCTCGATATGGTCGACCACCTTGCGGTTGATCTTCTCATTGCGCAGGTCCAGCTCGACCGAGAGGCCGGCCTTGCGGAAGGCGGCGGCCACCTCCTTGGCGAAGGGCGCGGCCTCGTCGACGATGGTCGCCACCGCCACCTGCACCGGCGCCAGCCAGAGCGGGAAGCGCCCGGCATGTTCCTCGATCAGGATGCCCAGGAAGCGCTCGAAGGAGCCCAGGATGGCGCGGTGGAGCATCACGGGGCGGTGGCGGTTGCCGTCCTCGCCCACATAGACGGCGTCCAGCCGCTCCGGCAGCACGAAGTCCACCTGCAGGGTGCCGCACTGCCAGTCGCGGCCGATGGCGTCCCGCAGCACGAATTCCAGCTTGGGGCCGTAGAAGGCGCCCTCCCCCGGGTTCAGCTCGTACTCCACGCCGGCGATGCGGCAGGCTTCCTTCAGCGCGCCCTCGGAGCGGTCCCAGGTCGCGTCGTCGCCCGCCCGCTTCTCGGGACGGTCGGAGAACTTCACGCGGAAGTCGCTGAAGCCGAAATCCTTGTAGATCTGCGACAGCAGCGCCACGAACTCGACCGTCTCGGCCGCGATCTGCTCCTCGGTGCAGAAGATATGCGCGTCGTCCTGCGTGAAGGCGCGGACGCGCATGATGCCGTGCAGGGCACCGGAGGGCTCGTAACGATGGCAGGCACCGAACTCGGCCATCCGCATCGGCAATTCGCGGTACGAACGCAGGCCATGATTAAAAATCTGCACGTGGCAGGGGCAGTTCATGGGCTTCAGCGCCAGGATGCGGTCCTTCTCCGACTCGTCATCGACGGTCGCGAGGAACATGTTCTCCCGGTACTTCTCCCAGTGGCCCGAGGCCTCCCACAGCTTGCGGTCCAGCAGCTGCGGGGTCTTCACCTCCTGGTAGCCGCCGGCATCCAGGCGGCGGCGCATGTAGTCCTGCACCGTGGTGTAGAGGCGCCAGCCCTTGGGGTGCCAGAAGATGGAGCCCGCCGCTTCCTCCTGCAGGTGGAAGAGGCCCATCTCCTTGCCGATGCGGCGGTGATCGCGGCGCTCCGCCTCCTCCAGTTGGTGGAGATAGGCGTCCAGCTCCTTCCCGTCCCGCCAGGCGGTGCCGTAGATGCGGCTCAGCATGGCGTTGCGGTGGTCGCCGCGCCAATAGGCGCCCGCCACCTTCATCAGCTTGAAGGCGCCGCCGATATCGCCGGTGGAGCGCATATGCGGGCCACGGCAAAGGTCCAGCCACTCGCCCTGGCGGTAGATCGAGATGGTCTCGCTGTCCGGCAGGTCGCGGATCAGCTCGGCCTTGTAGCGCTCGCCCTTGTTCTCGAAGAAGGCGATGGCCTGCTCGCGCGGCCATTCCTCCCGCACGAAGCCGGCATTGCGCGCGATGATCTCGCGCATCTTGCCCTCGATCTTCGGCAGGTCGTCCGGGGTGAAGGGCTCATTGCGCGCGAAGTCGTAATAGAAGCCGTTCTCGATGGACGGGCCGATCGTCACCTGGGTGCCGGGGAACAGCTCCTGCACCGCCTCCGCCAGCACATGGGCGGCGTCGTGCCGGATCATCTCCAGCGCCTCGGGGTCCTTGCGGGTGATGAAGCGGACCTGGGCGTCGCCCTCGATATTGGCCGAGAGGTCGCGCAGCTTGCCGTCCACCTGCATGGCCAGCGCGGCCTTGGCCAGGCCGGGGCCGATGCTGGCGGCCACGGTCGTGCCCGTCACAGTCCCGTCGAACTGGCGGACGGACTGGTCAGGCAGCGTGATCGCAGGCATCGGTATGCACTTCCGTTTCAACGGAGGGATGGGGGCGCGGACCATGCGGGCCACGGCCCGCGCCGTCAACGGATAAAGGGTGATGGAAGCCTTGACGCAGCCGGGTGGCAGGGGCGCCCCCGGCCGCGTCGGGCCTCAGGCCACCAGGGCCAGCGGGGCCGGCATCTGGCTGCGCACCAGCTCGGCGAAGGTGCCGCCGCGGTGGACCAGGCTGTCGAAATCGCCGCGCTCCACCACCCTGCCGGATTCGAAGACCAGGATCTCATCCGCCTCGCGGATGGTGGAAAGCCGGTGGGCGATGATGAAGGTGGTGCGCCCGGCCATCAGGGCCTTCAGCGCTTTCTGCACCCGCGCCTCGGTGGCGGCGTCCAGCGCGCTGGTGGCCTCGTCCAGGATCAGGATGGGCGGGTTCTTCAGCAGGGCGCGGGCGATCGCCAGCCGCTGCTTCTGCCCGCCGGAAAGCGCCACGCCACGCTCGCCCACCGGAGTGTCGTAGCCCTGGGGCTGGCGCAGAATGAAGTCATGCGCCTCGGCCATGCGGCAGGCCTGCTCGATCTCCTCCTGCGTCGCCTCGGGGCGGCCGACCAGCAGGTTCTCCCGGATGCTGCGGTTGAAGAGCAGGTTGTCCTGGAACACCACGCCGATGTTCTGCCGCAGGCTCTCCAGCGTCATGTCGCGCAGGTCCAGGCCATCGATGGTGATGCGCCCCGCGCTGGGGTCCCACAGCCGCTGCAGCAGCGCCATGGCCGTGCTCTTGCCCGCGCCGGTATGCCCCACCAGCGCGATGCTGCGGCCGGCCTCGGCCGTGAAGCTGACGGCGGCGATGGCAGGATGGGCATTGGGATAGGAGAAGCCCACATCCTCGAAGCGCACCTCGCCCCGCACCCGCCCCATGGCGAGGGCCTGGGGCCGGTCCGGCACCGTGCTCTCGGTGTCGATCACGGCGAACAGCTCCTCCAGCGCCGGCTTCTGCAGCACCAGCCGCGCCACGAAGCCCACCAGCCCCTCCAGCCGGCCGATCAGCAGCAGGGCGAAGCCCATGAAGGAGACGATCTCGCCCAGGCTGGCCAGCCCCCGGCCGTTCAGCCAGGCGCCCAGCGCGAAGATGGCCATGACGCAGAGCGTGCTGGCCGAGCGTGTCATGATGGACAGGGCCGCCCACCAGTTCAGCACCGGCATCTGCCGCTCCAGCACCTGCCGGACAATGCCGCCGAAGAGCCTCGATTCCGCCTGCAGCCGGGCGAAGGACTGCACCACCAGGATATTGGAGAGCGCATCCTGCGCATTGCCGGCCAGGCGGGAATGCAGCTCCTCCACCTCCGCCTGCCGCTCATGCGTGCGGGAGATGACAAAGCCGGCGACAGTGCAGAACAGCACCACCAGCCCCACCAGCAGCAGGCCCAGGCGCCAGTTCAGCACCAGGCTCATCGGCAGGAGGATGCCGACGGCCAGGGCCGTGACCAGATGGTCCCGGAAGAAGGAAAGCCAGAGGCCGGAAAGGCTGTCCGCCCCCACCTGCATCACCTTCATCAGGCGGCCGGACTGGGTATCGCCATGGAAGGCGGGCGGCATGGCCAGAACATGCTGGTAGTAGCGCTGCATCACCGCCAGCCGGTTGCGGTGCGCCATGCGGTCCGACAGCAGGGCGATGGCGGCATTGCAGCCGATGCCGGCCAGGCCGGCGGCGCCCCAGACCAGCAGCACCCCCAGCGTGGATTGGCCCGAGCCGCGGGAGAGCAGGTCGATGACCCGCCCGAAGAGCACCGGCTCCAGGAATTGCAGGGCGGCGCAGGCCAGGGCGAGCAGCGCCAGGCCCGATGCCACGGCGCGGTCCGGCTTCAGCAGCCCCAGCGCCCGCGCGTAGACCTTGAAGAAACCCATGATTGCTTCCGTGATCCCCCGCAACCGGCCAAGGCCCGGCCTTACCTTGCGTTACGCCCTTGCATGGAAGCACGGCGTTGCGGCAGGAACAGGGCAACCGGACTGCAGGACGAAGGCGGGACAGACCTTCGGGGTTTCCGGAGTCCAAGGAGATATTCATGACGAAGCTGCACCGCCGCGCCGTCCTCGGCGCCGCCGGCCTCCTCCCCCTCGCCGCCATTCCGGGGCTCGCACGGGCCCAGGCGCAGTGGCCGACCCGACCCGTGCGCTTCATTGTGCCCTTCGCCCCGGCCGGCACCACCGACATCGCCGCGCGCATCCTGGCGGAACAGCTCCAGCATCGCCTGGGCCAGCCCTTCCCGATCGAGAACCGCGCCGGCGCCGGCGGCAATATCGGCAGCGACGTGGTCGCGAAGGCCGATCCGGATGGCTACAGCATCCTGATGCAGACGGTCTCCTCCGGCGCCATCAACTACGCGCTCTATGCCGGGCAGATCGGCTACAAGCCTTCCGACCTCGCCAATGTCGGGCTGCTGATCAAGGTGCCCAACGTCATCTTCGTGAACCCGAACCTGCCGGTGAAGAACCTGCGGGAGCTGGTGGCCCTGGCGAAATCCAAGCCCGGCCAGCTCAACCACGGCTCCTCCGGCGCCGGCACCTCGCTGCACATGGCGGGGGAGCTGCTGAAGCTGGAAGCCGGCATCGACATGACCCACGTGCCCTACAAGGGCGCCGGGCCGATGCTGGCGGAGGTGATGGCCGGGCGCATCGAGGTGGCCGTGGACAACCTGCCTTCCGCCATCGGCCATATCCGCGACGGGCGGCTGAAGGCGCTGGCGGTGACCACCACGACGCGCAGCGCCGCCCTGCCGGACGTGCCCACCACGGCCGAGGAAGGCCTGCCCGGCGTCGAGGCCACCGGCTGGTTCGGCGTGCAGGCGCCGAAGCGCACGCCCAAGCCCATCGTGGACAAGCTGGGCGCCACCATCAACGAGGTGGTGCAGGACAAGGATGTCTGGGCGCGGCTGGCCGATCTGGGCGGCATGAAGCCCGGCCTGACCCCCGATGGCGGCACCAGCCCCGAGGCCTTCGAGGCCTTCGTGGATGCCGAGGTCAAGAAATGGGCCGAGGTGGTGCGCCGCTCCGGCGCCAAGGTCGACGGCTGAGGCAGAAGGCGGGCACCGCCGGGGAAAACCCGGCGGCGCCCAGTGGCGTCAGGTCCGCCAGTCGATCTTGTCGCCCTCGATCAGGCGCAGCGCGGTGGGCCAGGACCATTCGAAATGGGCCAGCTTGGCCTCGTTCTCCTCGGGCGTGCTGCCGTTGAACTGGGCGGCGGTCTTCAGCCGCACTTCCTCGGGCGGCAGCACCAGCTCGGCGCCGCCGGCCAGGGCGGCCACCTGCGCCTGGCAGGCGCGCTCCAGGTAATAGATCATGTTGAAGGCCTCGGGGATGGTGCGCCCCGTGACCAGCAGCCCGTGGTTGCGCAGGATCATCGCCTTGTGGCTTCCGATATCCGCCACCAGCCGCTCCCGTTCATCGAGGTCGAGCGCGATGCCCTCGTAGCCATGGTAGGCGAGGTGGCCGTAGAACTTCAGCGCGTGCTGGCTGATCGGCAGCAGCCCGTGCTTCTGGGCCGAGACGGCGATGCCGGCGGCGGTATGGGTATGCACCACGCAGAAGGCATCCTCCCGCGCCATGTGCAGCGCGGAGTGGATGGTGAAGCCGGCGGCATTGACCGGCTTCGATTCCGGCTCGTCCTCCACCACATTGCCATTGAGGTCGATCTTCACGAGGTCGGAGGCCCGCATCTCGTGGAAGAGCACGCCATACTTGTTGATCAGGAAGTGGTGCTCGGGCCCCGGCACGCGGGCGCTGATATGGGTATAGATGAAATCCGTCATCCGGTGATGCGCCACCAGCCGGTAGAGCGCGGCGAGGTCGCAGCGGATGCGCCACTCCTCCTCGGAGCAGTTGATCCGGGCGGGCGGGGTGGCGATGTTCATCGGCGCTGATCCTTCTTCGCGGCCGCGGAATGACAGACCCCGCACCGCCTGGCGTCAATCGGAAAATAACCTGACGGCATCAGCCCCCATGCCCAGGGAACTACCCAGGCGCCACGGCCCGGCACCGCATGGCCGGGAGCCGCAGGCGCAGTCGGCGGAACAGCCGCGCCGCCTTCTCAGGCGGCATCCTCCTCCACCGGCACGGCGGCGCTGGCGGACCAGCCCAGGCGCACCGGCAGGCCCTCGGCTGGGGCGAAGGGGGCATTCCAGGCCGGCAGGTTGACGCGCAGCGGGCCGAGATCGGCCGTCGCCACCACCAGCGCGAAGCCGGAGCCGAGGTAGGACCAGCTTTCCACCACGCCGGGCACCACATTCTCCGCGCCCTGCCCTTCCGGCAGCAGCGCCACCTTCTCCGGGCGCAGGGAGAGCAGCACGCGCGTGCCGGCGGCGGGCCAGGCGGCGGCGGCCACCTTCAGCAGCGTGCCACCGGCGCGGAGCGCGAAGCCTTCCGCCCCGCCGCCCTCCGCCGCGCCCGCCAGGAAGTTGGACTTGCCCAGGAAATCGGCCACGAAGCGGGTGCGCGGCGCCTCATAGAGCTGCGCCGGGCTGCCCTGCTGCACCAGCTTGCCATGGTTCAGGATGGCGATGCGGTCGGAAAGGCTCAGCGCCTCTTCCTGGTCATGGGTGACATTGACGAAGGTGCGGCCGACGCGGCGGTGCAGCGCCTTCAGCTCCTCCTGCAATTCCGCCCGCAGCTTTTTGTCGAGGGCGGAAAGCGGCTCGTCCAGCAACAGCAGGGCGGGGTCGAAGACCAGGGCGCGGGCCAGGGCCACGCGCTGCTGCTGGCCGCCGGAAAGCTGGCTGGGCTTACGCTCGGCGAAGCGGGTGAGCTGCACCAGGTCCAGCGCCGCCGCCACGCGGCTGGCCTGCTCCGGCTTCGGGATGTGGCGGACACGCAGGGGAAAGGCGACATTCTCCGCCACCGTCAGGTGCGGGAACAGCGCATAGCCCTGGAAGACCATGCCGAAGTCGCGCTTCTCCGGCGGCAGGGCGGTGATGTCGCGGCCATCCAGCAGCACCTGCCCGGCGCTGGGCTGCACGAAGCCAGCGATTGTCATCAGCAGCGTCGTCTTGCCGGAGCCGGAAGGGCCGAGCAGGGTCAGGAACTCGCCCTTCCCCACCTCGATATTCACCTCCTCGACCGCCGTGAAGCTGCCGTAGTGCTTGGTGATGCCGCGCAGCTCCAGCGCATGGCCGGAAGCCGGGGCGGGCACCGCCGCCACGGTGCCAGGACGCGCGGGCGCCGCCGTGCTCATGCGCGGTAATCCGGCTGCTCGCGGTCCATCTTGCGCTTCAGGGCCTGCCAGGGCAGCCAGCCCTTGGTGGGGCTGTCCTTGGCCTGCTGCCGCACCCGCGCCACCATCTCGGCCGGCGGCAGGGCCAGCGGCGCGCCGGTGGATTGCGCCGCGACCTGAATGCGGCAGGACATCTCCAGGTAATACATCCAGTAGAAGGCCTCGGCGACGGTGCGGCCGGTGGTCAGCAGCCCGTGGTTGCGCAGGATCAGGCAGGGCTTGTCGCCCATGTCGCGCACCAGCCGTTCCCGCTCATCCAGGTTGTCGTCGGCGGCGATGCCTTCGTATTCATGGATGGCGACGCGGTCGGTGAGCTCCATGTTCATCTGGTTCAGCGGCAGCAGCCCGCATTGCGTCGCCGCCACCGTCATGCCCGCCAGGGTATGGGTGTGCATCACGCATTGCGCCCGCTCGCTGCCCAGGTGCAGGGCGGAATGGATCACGAAGCCCGCGGGGTTCACCGGCCAGGAGGTTTCCTGCGCCGGCTGCCCCTCGGCATCCACCAGCACCAGGGAGGAGGCGGTGATCTCCTCGAACATCAGCCCGTAGGGGTTCACCAGGAAGCGGTGGCCCTCCCCCGGCACGCGGACGGAGAGATGGGTATAGACCAGGTCCGTCATGCCGAAATGGGCGAAGAGGCGATAGGCGCAGGCCAGGTCCTCGCGCAGTTCCCGCTCCGTGGGGACACGGGTGGGGTCGGGGCGCACAGGCGGGGCGGGCGGCGGGTTCAGCATGATCAGTAGCCCCTTTCCGGGTCGTAAACATTGGGCAGCGGCAGCCCGGCTTCCTGGGCCGCGATGGCCTGCGCGACATAGGCCGCCCGGTCCTGCCGCGTCGCCTGGGAGGCGACATGCGGCGTCACCGTCACCTTGGGATGCGTCCAGAGCGGGCTTTCCGGCGGCAGCGGCTCGGTGGCGAAGACATCCATGACGGCGCCGGAGAGATGGCCGGAATCCAGTGCCGCAATCAGGTCCGGCTCCACCACATGCTGGCCGCGCCCGGCAGAGACCAGGCCGGCACCGGCTGGCAGCCGGGCCAGCAGGGCGGCATCGATCAGCCCGGTCGTCTCGGGGGTCGAGGGCAGCAGGGAGACCAGGATATCCGTGCCGGCGAGAAATTCCGGCAGTTCCTCGGCCCCGGCGAAGCTCCGCACGCCAGGGATGTCCTTGCGGCCGCGGGACCAGCCCCGCACGGTGAAGTTCAGCCCCTGCAGCATCCGCGCGGCGGCCTGGCCCAGATTGCCCAGCCCCATGATGCCGATGGTGCGCTGGCGGGCCGAGAAGGGCGATTCCCTGTTGGCCCAGCACCGCTCCGCCTGCGCCAGGGCGAAGACGCGGGTCTCGCGCAGCAGCGTCAGGCAGGCCCAGGCGATGTATTCGCCCATGCGCTGCGCCGTTTCCTCGCCGCCCATGCGGATCAGCGGCAGGTGGCGCGGCCAGTCCGGCACGCAGGTGATGTGGTCCACCCCGGCGGCGGAGGAAAACACCGCCCGCAGCCCGGACATGGCGGGAAAACGGCCGGCCTCGGGCTCCCAGACCATCACGTAGCGGACATCGGCGGGGTCGACGGAAGGGTCCGCCCAGGAGCGGACCTCGATGCGGGGATCGGCCTTGCGGAAGCAGGCCTGCCACTCGGCGACCGCCTTCTCGCCGCCGGACTTCACCAGGAGCAACACTTGGGCGCGGCTTCTTTCAGCAACAGGGATGCCCGCGGAAGGCAGGCTGGAGCGCCAGACTGCCCAGGAGAGCCGGGCGGGTAAAGTCCTGCAAAAAAGACAAAATGCCTGTGCAGGCCGCATTTCCGGGGCTTGGTGGCGGCCCTGCGGTCATTCTGCGCAAGGCAGCGGCAATTCGCTCCCTTGCCAGCGGCGCGGCAGGGCGCGAGGCTGGCGCCTCATCTCCCGTGACAGGTCCGCATGAGCATTCCTTCCTCCCTGCGTGCTCCTGATTTCAAGGCGGCGCCCTACTGGTGGGATGCGGCCGAGCCGCCGAGGCGAGACGCCACCCTGCCCGCCCATGTGGCGGTGGCAGTGGTGGGCGGCGGTTATGCCGGGCTTTCGGCGGCGCTGACGCTGCGGCGGCTGGGGCATGAGGTGGTGGTGCTGGATGCCGAGCGGATCGGCTGGGGTGCTTCCTCCCGCAATGGCGGCATGGTCTCCGGCGGGCTGAAGCTGGCGGGCGCGGATCTGGCGAAGCGGCATGGGGCGGCAAAGGCGCAGGCCATCCTGGAGACCGCCGCCGCTTCCTTCCCCTTCGTCGAGGAACTGATCGCGCGGGAAGGGATCGACTGCGACTATCGGCGCAGCGGCCGCTTCAATCCGGCCTGGACCCCGGCGCATTACCAGGCCATGGCGGCGCGGGCGGAGAAGCTGGCGGCCCTGACCGGCCACCCCACGCGTATGGTGCCGCGCGAGCGGCAGCGGGAGGCACTGGGCAGCGACCACTACCATGGCGGCATGATCGCCGATGGCGCCGGCAGCCTGCACCCGGGCAAGTATGCCCGCGGCCTGGCCGAGGCGGCCGAGCGTGCCGGCGCGCGGCTGGTGGACGGGGTGCGCGTCTCCGGCATCCGGCAGCAAGGCAGCGGCTTCCGCCTGGCGACCGACAAGGGAGAAATGGCAGCCGATGCCGTGCTGGTGGCCACAAATGGCTATTCGCGCGGGCCGGGCGGCGGCAGCGCGGGCGGCGCCATGCCCTGGCTGGCGAAGCGCCTGCTGCCCATTGCCTCCTATATCATCGCGACGGAACCGCTGGAGCCAGGGCTGATCGACCGCCTCTTCCCTCACCGCCGGGTGGTGGGGGACAGCCGCCGGGTGCTGAACTATTTCCGCGCCAGCCCCGATGGCAACCGCGTTGTCTGGGGCGGCCGTGCCAGCTTCCGCGATGCCAGCGACGAGGAGGCCGCCCCCACCCTGCACCGCATGATGACCGAGGTCTTCCCCGAGTTGAAGCGAACCCGCATCACCCATGCCTGGAGCGGCAATGTGGCCTTCACCTTTGATTTCCTGCCACATATCGGCGTGCAAGACGGGGTGCATTACGCTGCCGGCTGCCAGGGCTCGGGCGTCGCCATGGCAAGCTGGCTCGGGCATAATGCGGCGCTGAAGCTCGCTGGTGCCGCGAATCGTGATTTCGCCTTGGATAGCCTGAACTTCCCGACCATGCCCTTCTACGACGGCACGCCCTGGTTCCTGCCGCTGGTGGGCGGCTGGTACCGCCTGCGGGACCGGATGGACCGCCTGGGGGCGTGAGGTCCACGCCCTAGGCAGGCCGGGGGCACTGCGTTAAGAGCGAATTCATGGAAAGTTCCACGGCCAGGAGACAGGCACTGGCATCGCCGCTCAGGCCCCGGCTGTCGGAGGCTTCCTCCTGTTGAGCAGCCCCTCCCATTTTCTGCCCAGCCTCGGACAAGACATTCGATGACCCTGATCTCCTTCGCGCAGAATGGTGAGGATGTCGTTCTCTGGCGGGCGCTGGGGCATGTGGAGAACGGCTTCTACATCGATGTCGGCGCCTGCGACCCCAACGAGCTTTCCGTCACCCGCCTCTTCTATGACCGTGGCTGGAGCGGCATCAATGTCGAGCCTTCCAAGGAATTCTACGACCGCTGCGTGGCGGAACGGCCGCGCGACCTGAACCTGAATGTCGCCGTGGCGGCACGGGCCGGCATCATGCGGTTCTTGAACGTACCCGGCACCGGCCTTTCCACCACGTTGGAAGACGTCGCCGCCAGCGCGTCTGAGCGCGGCTGGAACGTGGAGGCCCGGACTGTCCCTGCCCTGACCTTGGCCAATATCTGCGAGAGCACCAAGGTCGAGGAGATCCATTTCCTCAAGATCGATGTCGAGGGCGGTGAGCGGGCGGTGCTGGAAGGAGCAGACTTCCAGCGCTTCCGCCCTTGGGTGCTGGTGATCGAGGCAACACGGCCCTTGAGCACCGAGCGGAACGACCATCTCTGGCGCGACCTGGTGCTGAATGCAGGTTATGAACAAGCCTTCTTCGACGGCGTGAATCTGTATTTCGTCGCGGCGGAGCGGCGCGAACTGATCGAGAAGCTGGCCATTCCACCAAACGCCTTGGACGACTTCAAGCCCATCGCCCAGCACCGCGCCGAGACGGAGGCCGCCGAGCGAGCCGCCGCGCTGGAACAGCTGACTGCGCGCTTGGCTGCCGAGGAGCAGATGACCGCGGCGCTGCGGAGCCAGCTGGACGAGGCGAACAACTCCGCTCAGCAGGCCGCGGCCACAGCCAGCGCACGGCTAGAGGTGGCGCAGCGCGCCCTGGCCAATGCAGAAAGGCAGACCAGGGTGCTGGAACAGATTCAACAGGTCGTCGCGCAGGATATAGGGTCTGGCCACCCACTTTCCAGCGATCTTCCTGGAGCGCTGCGATCCCACCTAGCCAAGAAGAACTATCAGCTGTCGCTGTTGCGCAGCCAGCACAGCGAAGCGGTGCAGCACCGGGACAGCCTGCTTGCCAGCACGTCCTGGCGGGTGACTGGCCCGCTCCGCAAAACCCGCACCGCCATAAATGTGCTGAAGAGTGAGCCCCGGCACTTCCTACCGCTCCTGGTCAAGAATTTGCGCCGGGAGCAAATCAGGACGCTTCTGCCAGGCCTGACGCCGCATCTATCAGGGCCTCAGGAGGCGAATTCCATGTTGCCTGCCAATTACGACGAGTTGTCCCACCGCGACAAGCTGGTGGTGCTGCTGCGCACGGACACCATGCGCCAGCGGCAATTGATCAGCGGCACCTAAATTCCAAGAACACTGATCCTGCCCTCAAAGAAATCGATCCCGAGGAACAACGACGCTATGCGGATTGCGATTGATATGCAGGGGGCGCTGACGGTCGGCTCCCGGCCTCGGGGAATCGGTCGCTATACCACTCAGCTTGTCAACGCGTTGGTGGACCTGCGCGGTGACCGTGACCTGCGCCTCCTCTTGAATTCCAACCACACCGCCGCGGCCCAGGAAGTGGCCGAGGAATACGGCAAGCGCCTGCCAAAAGGCGCCGTGTCCCACTACCGGGTGCCGCGCACGGAAAGCTATGACCAGCCGCCAAGCGCCCCGAAGCGCAAACTCGGCGACGCCATCGTGCGCCGCCATGTGGCTGGCCTGGCGCCGGACGTCCTGCTGGCCACCAGCCTGTTCGAGCTGGGGCCGGGTGACTTCAGCCCTCCGGATCTGTCTTCCTACCCGGCACGGCTGACCTGCGCCGTCGTGTACGACCTGATCCCGCTGGTCTTCCCGGACCTTTATCTGAGCTCGCCCCTCACCTCAGGCACCTATCGCGCCACGGCCGCCTCCCTGAACAAGGTGGACCTGCTGTTGGCGATCTCGGAATCCGCCAGGCAGGATGCGATCCGGCTGCTCGGTGTCGATCCGGACAGGATCGTGAATATCTCGGGCGCCACGGATGACCGCTTCCGCCCTTTGCAGATCACGGATGCGAGGCGGAACGCGCTGCAGCAGCAGGCCGGCGTAACCCGACCCTTCATCATGTATGTGAGTGGCGCGGATCAGCGGAAGAACCTCAAGGGCGCGGTGACTCTCTTCGCATCCTTGCCGGCCGAGTCGCGGCGGTCATATCAGCTCCTGCTCGTGACGATGCTGTCGGCGGAAGACATCGCCGAGTTCAAGGCCTATGCGGCGTCCCTGGGCGTCGAGCCGGACGGGCTCGTCATCGTTGGCGGCATCAATGATGACCTGCTGGTCGAGTTGCTCAATACCTGCGCCCTATTCATCTTCCCGTCCCTCTACGAAGGGTTCGGGCTTCCGATCCTGGAAGCCATGCAATGCGGCGCACCCGTTCTGGCGGCGGATAATTCCAGCATCCCGGAGATTGTTGACCGGGAGGATCTGAGGTTCGATCCCGGCAACATCGAAGCGGCGGCGGCGAAGTTGGAACGCCTGCTGCGGGATGAAGCGCTGCGCCGCGACGTATCGGCCTGGGGCGTCGAGCGGGCGAAGCGGTTCACCTGGCAGAATTCCGCCCGGCGGGCACTAGACGCCATGGACGAGCATCTGGCGCGGCGGAACGCGCCGCATGTCCTGCCCTGTCAGATGCTGGACCTGGATGCCGCCCGGGCGGAACTTGCCGAGACACTGGCTGCTGAGCCGGAAATGGATGACCAGATCGGCGACATCGTGGATGACCTGCTGTTTAGCGTGCCGCAATTCCAGGAAGCGGCCAGCCGGCGCCTCCTGATCGACACCACCATCACGCAGCAGATCGACGCCTGGACCGGCATCCAGCGCGTGGTCCGCCAAGTGACGGCGGCGTTCTACGAGAAGCCGCCCAGCCCGGATATCATCCCAGTCGCGGTGCGGCTGGAGCCGGCCGCCATCCATTCGGTGCCCGATTTCACAGGCGCGACGCTAGGACGCCTTCCCGTCGGCCGCCCCTACCCGATCGAGTTGCGGGCGGGGGATGACCTGTTCATGCTCGACTCCAATTGGGAAGCCTATGTGCAATTCGAGCCGTTGTTCCAGGACGTGGAGCGCAAGGGTGGGCGGATCATCACCTGTATCTATGACCTGATCCCGGAGCTTTATCCCCAGGTCTGCAGCGAGGGGATGCCTGCCGCACACACCCGTTGGCTGGAAACAGCCATATGGCGGAGCCACGGGCTGATCTGCATATCCCGCGCAGTGGCGGATGAACTGATCACCTATATCCAGTCGCGCCGACTGCCCCACCGGCCCGGGCTTCATATCGGCTGGTTCCACTGCGGCTCAGACATTCTGCGCGGCAGCGCCAACCGGGCGCCGCAGGAGCCGGTGCTGCGCGCCTTCAATCGCCAGCATCCGGTCTTTGTCTCGGTCGGCACGATCGAACCGCGCAAGGATCAGGCCCTTGCCTTGAAAGCGTTTGAGCTTCTCTGGTCCCGCGGCGTTGATGCGTCGCTCTGCCTGATCGGCAAACATGGCTGGAAGGTCGAGGAATTCACCGACCGGCTCCGCAGCCACAAGGAATTCGGCAAGCGCCTGCACTGGTTCTTCGATGCCAAGGATGTCGATGTGGTACATGCCTATCATCATGCCGAGGCGGTGCTCTGCACCTCCATGGCCGAAGGCTTCGGTCTGCCGCTGGCTGAAGCCGCACGCATGGGCAAGCCGGTCATCTGCAGCGACATCCCGGTCTTCCGGGAAGTGGGCGGCCAAGGTGCGGTGTATTTCCCCGTGGGCGATGCGGCTGCCTTGGCCAGCACGTTGGAAGACTGGATTGCCGGCAAGCTAAAGGCAGATCCTGCCCTGGTTTCCCGCAGTTCCTGGGCCGATGCGGCTGAGCGGATCGGCCAGGTGCTCTATCATGGGGATTGGTACCAGATCCTGGACTGACAGGCAGGCGCTGGTGGTTCCGTCAGCCTTTTGCCAACGCGACTCACCAGCAAAACTTCCACGCCCCGCCCGTCCTCACGTCACCAGCGAATAGATCATCCGCACCGCCGTGATGGCCAGGAAGACCGCAAAGGCGCGCTTCAGCATCAGCGGCGGGATGGTGTGCGCCAGGTGCACGCCCCAGGGCGTCGCCAGGATCGAGCTGGGCACGATCAGCGCGAAGCCGATCAGGTTGACATAGCCGATCGAGAAGGGCGGCAGGTCATGCACGCCCCAGCCGCCATAGATGAAGCCCGCCGTCGCCGGGATGGAGATGATCAGCCCGAAGACCGAGGCGGTCGCCACCGCCGAGCGGATCGGCGTGCCGAACATCGACAGGATAGGCACGCCCACCGTGCCGCCGCCGATGCCCATCATGGCGGAGACTGCGCCAATGAAGCCGCCGATGCCCCAGAGCCCCGGCCCGCGCGGCGTGACATCGCGGATTTTGAAGTCCACGCCCGTGAAGCCCATGTTCAGCGCCACCAGCAGCGCGATAACGGCGAAGACAGCGGAAAGCGCCGCGCCATGCAGCCAGATGGCGGCCACGGTGCCCAGCGCCACGCCGATGATCATGGAAGGCCAGATCGCCCGCAGCAGCGCGCCATCGATGGCGCCCTTGGCCTGGTGCTTGCGCGCCGAGACGATAGAGGTCGGGATGATGGTGGCCAGGCTGGTGCCCACCGCCAGCTTCATCTGCACGGCCTCGGGAATGCCGAAAAGCGGCAGCACGTTGAACAGCACGGGCACGATGACGATGCCCCCGCCCACGCCCAGCAGCCCCGCGAGCGTGCCGGAGACGAGCCCGGTGAAGGCCATGGCGGCGGCGAGCGCCACCAGCCAGACAGGATCGGAGAGATGTTGCATGCGGTGGGGTAGGCCTTGGCGATACGGTTTCAGGAGTGCAACCTCGGCATCACACGACACCTCCGGTTCCGCAAGCCCGTGCCCATCATCACAGACCCGTGGTTCTACCTGCTGGCGGTGCCGGCGCTGCTGATCACCGGCATCAGCAAGGGTGGCTTCGCCTCGGGTGGCGGCAACCTGGCGGTGCCGGCCATGGCGCTGCTGGTGCCGGCGCCACAGGCCGCCGCCATCACCCTGCCGGTGCTCTGCGCCATGGATATCGCCGGGCTGCGCGCCTGGTGGGGGCGCTGGAGCGGGCGGGAGATGCGCGCCATCCTGCCGGGCGGGCTGCTGGGCATCCTGCTGGGTGCCTTCGCCTTCGGCTTCATGAGCAACAATGGCACCAAGCTGATGGTGGGCGCCATCAGCCTGGCCTTCATCGCGCGCGGCATCTGGGTGGCGCGGCACGGGCCGCCGGAGCCCGCGCCGCCCAATGCCATCAAGGGCGGCTTCTGGGGCATGGTCTCGGGCTTCACCTCAACGCTCGCACATGCGGGTGGGCCTCCGATCGCCATGTATCTCTACCCGCTGCGGCTGCCGCGGGCGCAGCTTGCCGCCACCACCGTGGTCTTCTTCGGGGTGGTCAATTACGTGAAGCTGGTGCCCTATGCGGCGCTGGGGCAATTGAGCGCCACCAACCTGCTCACCAGCCTTGTGCTGCTGCCGCTGGCGCCAATCGGCGTGCGGCTAGGCATCTGGCTGCAGGGGCGCGTCAGCGACAAGGTATTCTATCGGGTGATCTATGTGCTTCTCGGCGTCACGGGCGCCAAGCTGGTGATGGAAGGGCTGGGGCTGTGAGCGACAGGATTCTCGGGGTGCTCGGCGGCATGGGGCCGCTGGCCAGCGCGCAATTCATGCTGCGCCTGACGCTGCTGACCCCCGCCAAGCGCGACCAGGACCATATCCCCGCCGTGCTCTGGTCCGACCCGCGCGTGCCGGACCGCAGCGCCGCCCGCCTGTCCGGCGGCGAGGACCCGCTGCCCTGGCTGGCGCGCGGCGTGGCCGGGCTGAAGGCCGCCGGGGCGGGCGCCATCGCCATCCCCTGCAACACCGCCCATGGCTGGTACGACGAACTGCGCGCCGGCACCGACCTGCCCATCCTGCATATCGTGGACGCGGCGGCGGAGGACCTGGCGCGGCAGGGCATCCGCTCCGGCCGCATCGGCGTCATGGGCACGGCGGGCACGCTGGCCATGCGGCTCTACCAGCCGCGGCTGGAGGCGCTGGGCTACGAGGTCATCGTGCCGGAGCCGGCTGAGATGGCGGCCCTGGTCACCCCCGGCATCGCACTGGTGAAATCCAACCAGGTGGCCGATGCCTATGCGCCACTGGCCGAGGCCGCCGGCAACCTGCGCGCGCGCGGCGCCGCCGCCGTGGTGCTGGGCTGCACGGAAATCCCGCTCGGCATCCTGGCCGGGCCATACGCCAAAATCGGCCTGCCGCTGGTGGATACCATCGACGCCCTGGCGCTGGCCTCCATCCGCTGGGCGCGGGGGTAGCGCGCCTTGCGCATCCCGGACCTCGATCTCGACCTGCTCCGCTGTTTTGTTCAGGTGGCGGAGCGGGGCGGGTTCACGCCGGGGGCGCTGGCGCTGGGGCTGACGCAATCGGCCGTCAGCCTGAAGGTGAAGCGGCTGGAGGACCTTGTCGGCCGCCGGGTCTTCGAGCGCACCAGCCGCTCCGTCGCCCTGACGCGGGATGGCGAGACGCTGCTGGCCTATGCCCGCCGCATGCTGGCCCTGAACGACGAGGCGGTGCGCCGGCTGGTGGCGCCGCCCGTGACGGGCCGGTTGCGCCTGGGCGTGGCCGACCATTTCGTGCCGCGCAACCTGGCGCCCATCCTGGCCCGCTTCGCGCGGGACTTTCCCGATGTGCGGCTGGAAGTGGAGGTCGGCCGCAGCCACGAGCTGCGCGCGGCGCAGGAACGCGGCGCGCTGGACCTGGTGCTGGGCAAGCGGCGGGATGGCGAGACCACCGGCAGCATCCTCTGGACCGAGCCCATCGTCTGGGTCGCCGCCCCCGGCTGGGTGGCACCGGAAGGCCGCCCCCTGCCGCTCGCCATGCTGCCCCAGGGCTGCATGTTCCGCGACCGCGCCCTGGCCGCCCTGGCGCGGGCCGGCATGGGCTTCGAGGTCGTCTATACCTCCGCCAGCCTGCTGGGCGTGGCGGCGGCGGCGCAGGCTGGCCTTGCCGCCACCGTCATGGGCCGCTCCGGCCTGCCGCCGGGGCTGCGGGAGACGGATGGCCTGCCGCCGCTGGGCGTAGCCGAGATGGCGGTCTTCGGCGATGCCGCCGGGCGGACACAGCTTGTTGCACCGCTGGTGGCCCTGATCCGCGATAGCCTGGAGCAGAACTGAGGAGGAGCTTCAGGCATGGTCCTGCGGATGGCTTGGATCGCCGGCGCGGCGATGCTGGCGGTGGCGTCGCCCGCCTTGGCCCAGAACCCGGCGCAACGCCCCTGGGCGGGGAACTACCGCTACGAATGGGATGGCGGGCGCACCGCCGGCGGCAGCGGCATCGCCGTGACCTATGACCTCCGCATCGGCCGTGGCCCGACCGATTGCGCCCTAAACATCACCGGCTTCCAGAATGACGAGCACATCCTGTGTGAGGTCGCCACCAATGGCGAGAACCTCTGGGTCCGCTTCCGTTCCTATGCCGATGGCAAGCTGGCCAATAAATACGGCACCGCCGTCTACCGCCCGGGCCAGGACCTGTTCCGGCTGCGGCGCCAGGGCACAGCGCCGCCCGTGACGGAATGGCAGGCCCTGAACCCGGAGGAACGCCGGACTCCCCCGGCCCTGCGCTTCCGCAAGGCCTGACCAGTCCAGGGCGCCGGAAGGTCGCCGCCGGCCTACCAGCCGTTCACGCGGTCCCAGATGGCCACGACTTCCCGCCCGCCATCGACGACATGGTAGCGGTCATAGGCGGCCGCCGTCAGGCAGGCATGGTTAGGCGCCACCCGCACGCGGGCACCCGCCGGCAGGCGGGCGAGATCCAGCCCGCCATCCTGCCGCTTCACCTCGCCATGCTCCTGATGCGTGCGCACCACCAGCGCTTCCCCGAAGCTTGCCCGGCCATCGAGGTCCAGCATCAGGCCGAAGCCGTAATCCTTCGGCGCCGCCTGGGTGCTGCGGTCCTTGGAGAGCGCCAGGGCACCGGAATCCAGCAGCACGGCCTCACGCTCCGGCTTGCGGCCGATGACGCTGGCCAGCACCGTCAGCGCGATGGCCTCCGGCGCATGCGTGCCGATCTGCATCTGGAAGAGGTCGCCGAACATATAGACGCCGGCACGGACTTCGGTGATGCCCTCCATGCTGGCGCCATGAAGCGCGGTGGGGGAAGAGCCCAGCGAAACGATGCCGACCTTGTGCCCCGCCTCGCGCAGCCGCTCCGCCGCGCGCACCACGCCGGCACGCTCAACCTCCGCGATGCGGGCCATCTCCTCATCGGAGCGGCCGGCATAGGAATGGCCGGCATGGGTCAGCACGCCGGCGAGGCGAGCGCCCAGGGTAGCGGCCAGCGCCAGCAGCGCCCCGGACTCCGGCGCCACGCCACCGCGCCCCTCCCCCACATCCACTTCCACCAGCGCGGAGAGCGGACCGGGATGGGCGGCGATGGCGGCGGCGGCCTCCGCATCGTCCACGATTACCTTGATCTCCGCGCCCTGGGCGTTCAGCGCCGCCACGGCATCCAGCTTGGCGGGGGCGATGCCCACGGCATAGATCTGGTCCTTGTAGCCGCCATCGAAGAAATACCGCGCCTCGGCCAGGGTGGAGACGGTGATGGGGCCATGGTCCGGCGCCGCCAGCGCCGCGACATCCAGGCTCTTGGCTGTCTTCATATGCGGGCGCAGCCGCACGCCGGGGTGGCGCGCCACCGCTGCCGCCATGCCGGCGAGATTGGCGCGAAGGATGCCAAGGTCCAGCACCAGGGAGGGGGTGGGCAGGTCGTCGAGCGTGGTCATCGGGGGGTCCAGCGGGTCTCGGGGTCCAGCGGCAGCACGGGACGCGGCAGCTTCTTCCATTCGAAGCGGTCCAGCACGGGGGAGGTCAGGCCAGGCACATCGACTTCCACGATGCGCTGGGCCGAGAAGAATTCATCGAAGCCGCCGCGGAAATGCCCACGCGACTTCACCACCACCACCCTCGCCGCACCGATATCGAGGCCCAGATGCTCCAGGAATGCCGGGTCGGCGCATTGCGTGCGGCGGCTGACCACCACCACCACGATGCCGCCGATGCGCAGCGCCGCCGTGGGGCCGAGGTCGATGGCAGTATTGGCGAAGATGCCGCGCCGGCCTGTGACCTTGCCATCCGACAGTACCTCCACCCGCGCCTCTGCGGTGAAGGGCTTGCTGAAGCCGCCGGGCATATCGCGGTTGAAACGCGCGGTGAATTTGGCGCCGCCGCCCAGCGCATGCGCTTCCGCCGCCAGCGCGGGGTCGTGGATGATGCCGAAGATGGCGTCCTGCACGCCCGCCTTATGGAAGGCTTCCAGGATATACATGGTATTGCCGCGCCCGCCGCCGCCGGGATTATCGGCGACATCGGCGAAGCAGAGCGGCACCTCGCTGGTCAGCGCCCGCTCCACCGCTTCCCGCAGCGAGGTCAGCTTCGCCACGAAGCGCGCGCGGCGTTCCCAGGCGGCTTTGGCGAGTTCATCGGCCAGGGCCTCGCAGGCGGCGCGGTCCGGCCCGGTGACGATGATGGCGAAGCCGTTGAAGGGGGTGTCGCCATAAGCAAAGCCCCCCATGACCGATACATTGGCGATCTTCTTCGGCCCCAGCGCATTGGCCTGCGCCTGGCCGAGATTGATCACCTCGGCATAGGGGCCTTCCGAGGTGAGCTGGCTGACGGTGGGTGCCACGATGGGCAGGCGGCGGAAGGCGCGGTGGAAGCGCTCCCCCGCCATCAGGCGGCGCAAGAGGGTCGCGCATTCCGCGCCGCGCTCCCGCATGTCCAGGTGCGGGTTGGTGCGGTAGCCGACAAAGGCATCGCAATCCCGCACCATGCCGTCCGAGACATTGGCATGCAGGTCATAGGAGCAGGCCAGGGGCACGCCCTGCCCCAGCACCTCGCGCACCAGGGCCTGCAAACTGCCCTCGGGGTCGTCCAACTCCGTGGTGAGGCCGGCGCCGTGCAGCACGCAATAGACGCCATCCACCTGCCCGCGCAGGGCTTCCAGGCCCCGGCGCCAGATCGCCATCATCTCGGCGAAGACCGGCTGTTCCACCGGCCCATTGGGCTCGGCCATGGTCAGCAGCACCGGGCGGGGCTGCCAGGGGCCGGCCTTGTCCATGGCCCGCACGAAGCCGGGCATTTCTCCCAGCGCGCTGGGGGCGCGGGCGCGGGCATCGGCCAGGATGGCATCGCCTTCCAGCCAGACGCGGAAATCCGCCCGCCCCGCCGCCGGCGCGAAGCGGTTGCACTCGATGGAGAAGCCGAGCAGCGCGACGCGGGGGCCGGCGGCGGCGCTCACAGCTTCATGCCCATCAGTTCCGCATGGCGCTGGGTGGATTTCAGGCCCGTGCCGGTCAGCACCAGCACGGTGGTCTCACTCTCGCGGATGGTGCCGGCGGCCAGCAGATGGCTGAAGGCCGCCGCCGCCTGGGCACAGGTCGGCTCCACATAGAAGCCCTGCCGCGCCAAGCCGCGCGTGGCCTCGGCGATCTCCCCTTCCTCCAGCAGCACGGCGCCGCCGCGGCTTTCGTGCAGCACATGCAGCAGTTCTGGTGTGCGGATCGGCTGGGCGATGGCGGTGCCTTCCGCGATGGTGGGGCGCACAGCCTCCGGCGGCTGGTTCAGGAAGGCGCGGGCCACGGGGCCGCAATTTGCCGGCTGCGCCGCGAAGATGCGCGGCATGCGGGAAATCTGCCCCGCCCGCAGCAATTCGCCGAAGCCGATGCCGCAGCCCAGCACGTTGGAACCGGCGCCGCAGGGCACGATGACATTGTCCGGCGCGCGGAAGCCCAGGTCTTCCCACAGTTCATAGGCCAGAGTCTTGGTGCCATGCAGGAAGAAGGGGTGCCAGTTGTGGCTGGCATAGAAGATGCGCCCGGCCTGGGCCAGGGCCGCATCGGCGCAATCCTGCCGGCTGCCGGGGATCAGTTCTATTTGTGCCCCCGCCGCGCGGGACTGCACCGTCTTGGCCGGGCTGGTGGAATCCGGCACCAGGATTTTTGCTCGCATCCCGCCGGCGGCGGCATAGGTGGCGATGGCGGCGCCGCCATTGCCCGAGGAATCCTCCAGCACATGCTCGATCCCCTGCGCCCGCAGCAGGGAGAGCATGACCGAGGCCCCCCTGTCCTTGAAGGAGCCGCTGGGCATGAACCACTCGCATTTGAAATGCACCGGCGCCCCGGCCCAATGACTGGAGACCAGCGGCGTGCAGCCCTCCCCCAGGCTGATCGGCGCCTCGGGCAGGAAGGGCAGCGCGGCGCGGTAGCGCCAGAGCGAGCGCTCCCCCTGCACGATATCCTCCCGCCCTATGCCGGGCAGGTCGGTCAGCAGCAGGGGCTGCCCATCCGGGCCGCACCAGCGCGGGGTTGCGAGAGGCCAGGTCTGGCCGGTGCGGGGGTCGAGATAGGCAGGAGTGGTCATGGAGATATCACCGTGGCTTGCTCTTGCGCGCCCCGCAAGGTGTAGTGCGCCATGTCCCATATCGATTCGCCGGCCGCCGCGGTGGCCCGCCTTGCTGCCGACCTTGTCCGGATCGACAGCCGCAGCTTCGTCTCCAACAACCCCCTGGCCGACCGCATCGCGGCCGAGCTGGAAGGCTTCGAGCTGGAGCGGCTGGATTTCACCGACCCGCGCGGCGTCGCCAAATGCGTGCTGGTGGCCCATCGCGGCCCGCCGGGCGGCGTGGCGCTTTCCGGCCACATGGACACGGTGCCCGATACCGGCTGGGCGGATGACCCCTTCTCCGGCCGCATCGACGCCGACGGCGTGCTGCATGGCCTGGGCGCCGCCGACATGAAGGGGCCGTTGGCCGCCTGCATCATCGCCGCCCGCGGCCTGCCGGCGCATCTGCCCGCCACGCTGCTGATCACCACCGATGAGGAAACCACCAAGCAGGGCGCGCGGCTGATCGCGGACCGCTCCGCCCTGGCCCGCCGGGCGGCGCCGCGCGGCATCATCGTGGCCGAGCCGACCGGGATGGTGCCGGTGCGCGGCCACCGCAGCAACATCGACTTCATCGCGGTGGCGGAAGGGGTGCAGGCGCATTCCTCGCTGGGCATCGGGCGCAACGCCAACTGGGCGCTGATCCCCTTCCTGGCCGAGATGCGGGAGATCCAGCAGCGCCTGCGGGACGACGCCTCCTTGCACGACGATGCCTACTCGCCGCCCTTCTCCGACTTCAACCTGATCCTGGACAATCACGGCGCGGCGGTGAACGTGACGGTGCCGGTGGCCACAGCACGCATCAAGTTCCGCTACAGCAAGCGGATCGACCCCAGCCCGGTCGTGGCGGCGGTGCAGGCGGCGGCGGAGCGCGCGGGCGTGGCCCTGACTGTGGTGCGCCAGGGCCCGCCGCCCGAGACCCCGGCGGACCACCCCTTCATCCGCGCGGTGGAGGCGGCGACCGGCCACAGCGCGGAAACGCGCCCCTTCGGCACCGATGCCAGCGAACTGCAGGAGATCGCCCCCTGCGCCATTCTGGGGCCGGAGGTGATGGACACCGCCCACAGCCCGAAGGAACGCGCGCGGGTGGAATGGCTGGCGGCGGCGGTGCCGGTCTTCCAGCAGATCATGCGGGGGTGAAGCCCCGCCGGCCGGGGGCCGCCTGCCTTCGCGGGCGGCTCCCGGCCGGGTCAGGGCCTTATTCCAGAGTTTCGAGCAACTCGCAGAGCGTCGCGGTGCGGGGGGCCAGCTCTTCCCACAGGATATGCTCGAATTCCGCATGCGCGCCCGCGCCGGAGCAGCCAAGCCCGTCCAGGGTCGGGATGCCCATGGCGGCGGTGAAGTTGCCGTCCGAGCCACCGCCGCGATGCTGCTTCGGCAGGTCGTAGCCCTGGCCGGCGGCGATGGCGCGGGCCTGCTCGTAGAGCGCCAGGATGGCGGGGCTTTCCTCCATTGGCGGGCGGTTGAGGCCGCCGGTGATGGTGACGGTGGTCCCCTCCGGCTGCGGCCCGGCCATGGCCATCACCGCATCCACCAGCGCCGCGCCCTTGACGATGGAGGAGACGCGGAAATCCACCTCGCAGCCCGCCTCGGCCGCGATCACGTTGGGCCGGGTGCCGCCCCAGACCGGCGCGCAATTGGTGGTGGTGCCGCCCGGCAGGTCCACCAGCGCATGGATCTGCGTGATCAGGCGCGCCAGCGTCACCACGGCGCTGCTGCCTTCCTCCCAGTTGCCACCGGCATGGGCGCTCTGCCCCTGCACCCGCACCACGAAGCGCCCGACGCCCTTGCGGGCGGTGACGCAGGCCTTGCCCGGATTGCCGGCGGGCTCGGGGATCAGCACGGCGCAGGCCTTGGCCGCCTCCGCCTCGATCAGCGCGCGGCTCGACGGGCTGCCCACTTCCTCGTCCGAGGTCAGCAGCAGCGTGATGGGGCTGCGCGTCGCGACCTTCTGCCGCAGGATCTCCCGCAGCGAATGGAAGGCGGCGAAGCTGCCGGACTTCATGTCATAGATGCCGGGGCCATAGGCCTTCTCGCCTTCCACGCGGAAGGGGATGGTCTTGGCCAGGGTGCCGTGGTCCCAGACCGTGTCCAGGTGGCCAGCCACCAGCACGGGCTTGCGGTTGCCATGCGCCGCATTGGCCGGCGTGCGCGCCACCAGGTGGTCGCCGAAGCCGTCGCGGCCGGGGATGCGCTCCACCTCCGCGCCCACGGCCCGCAGCTCGGCCTCGGCCTTGTCCAGCAGGCTGTTGATGGCGGCGGGGTCGGTGGTGGGCGTCTCGTGCTCCACCCAGCCGCGCAGTTCCTGGAGCAGGTCCTGGCTGGTGCCGATGCGGGTCTGGGGCATGGGGTGTTCAATCCTTCCTGAAGACGCCGCCCTTGTGGCCCCAGGCGCGCGGCCTTGTCCATCCGGGGCGCCGGGTCTAAGCCCAGCATGAACCCCCTCGACTTCCACCCTGGGAGAGCCCGTGACCGACAGCATCCCCC
This sequence comes from Pseudoroseomonas ludipueritiae, assembly GCF_014490445.1. GTDB lineage: Bacteria > Pseudomonadota > Alphaproteobacteria > Acetobacterales > Acetobacteraceae > Pseudoroseomonas > Pseudoroseomonas ludipueritiae. Next base: position 25,894 of record NZ_JACTUZ010000031.1, read on the forward strand.
CCGCCCCCCGCCTCAAGCGCGTCTGCGTCTTCTGCGGCGCCAATCCCGGCCTGAACCCCGCCTTCGCCGAGGCCGCCCGCGCCATGGGCGAGGCCATCGCGGCGCGCGGCCTCGGCCTGGTCTATGGCGGCGGGCATGTCGGGCTGATGGGAATCGTGGCGGATTCCGCCATGAAGGCCGGCGCCGAGGTGATCGGCATCATCCCCGAGGTGCTGATGCGCCGCGAGGTCGGCCATGGCGCCATCACCCAGCTGCACGTCGTCGGCACCATGCATGAGCGCAAGAAGATGATGGCCGACCTTTCGGACGGCTTCATCGTCATGCCCGGCGGCGTCGGCACCCTGGAGGAGGCGGTGGAGGCCTTCACCTGGACGCAGCTCGGCATCCACGACAAGGGCATCATCTTCCTGGACATCAACGGCTACTGGCAGCGCATGGCGGAGCTGCTGGACCACATGGTGGCCGAGGGCTTCGTGAAGCCGGAGCAGCGCCCCATCGCCGATTTCGTGGCGAGCCCCGAGGAAGCGCTGGACGCCCTGGCGCGCTTCGAGGCGCCCGAGGTGAAGAGCTGGGCCAGCCCGCAGCAGCGATGACCGCGCTGTTCCAGGACTGGCGCGGCCTGCCGGAGGCGGCGCGCGGCGCCACGGTGGCGCTGGGCAACTTCGACGGCGTCCATCTCGGCCACCGCGCCGTGCTGGCCGCCGCCCATGCCGGCCGCCCCGACCGGCCGCTCGCGGTCCTGACCTTCGAGCCGCATCCGCGCGAGCATTTCCGCCCCGACGACCCGCCCTTCCGGCTGACGCTGCTGCCAGCCAAGCTGGCGCTCTTCTCGGCGCTGGGCTGCGCCTTCGTGCTGGCCATCCGCTTCGACGAGGCCTTCGCTGCCATGCCAGCCGAGGCCTTCGTGCAGGAGGTGCTGCACGGCGCGCTGGGCGCCAGCCACCTCTCCTGCGGCCATGACTTCGCCTTCGGTCACCGGCGCGGCGGCGATGTCGCCATGCTGGCGCGGGAGGCCGAGGCGCTCGGCATCGGCATGACCGTGGTGCCGCCGGTGACGGATGAGGACGGCCCCATCTCCTCCACCGCCATCCGCCGGCTGTTGCAGGACGGCTATCCGGAGCGCGCCACCCACCGCCTGGGCCGCCCCTGGGAAATCTTCGGCCCCGTCAGCCATGGTGACAAGCGCGGGCGGACCATCGGCTTTCCCACCGCCAATGTGCCGCTCGGCCGGCAGCTGGAGCCGGCGCGGGGCGTCTATGCCGTGCAGGTGGCGCTGCCGGATGGGCGGGTGGTGCCGGGGGTCGCCAATATCGGCGCCCGCCCCACCGTCGGCGGCACCGAGAGCCGGGTGGAGGCGCATCTCTTCGACTTCGCCGGGGACCTTTATGGCCAGGAGGTCGGCGTGCGCCTGATCCGCTTCCTCCGCGCCGAGAAGAAATTCTCCGGCCTGGAGGAGCTGACGGCGCAGATCGCCGCCGATGCCGCCGCGGCGCGGAAGCTGCTGGGCGCCTGAGGCCGGGCGGCCATCCCTTGACCCCCGCCGCGCCGGGCCGCAAAAACCCGGCCATGCCGCGCGCGCTTCATCCCGCAGGGTTGCGAATTAGCCGCCCGGTCCTCTGACCCGAGGGCCGGGACCTTTATCGCGCCGCGCTTTCCTCCCCTGCCTGAAGCCCGCCGCATGGCGGCATGGATGCACCGATGACCGACGCTCCCTCCACGGAGACCCCCGCCGCCCGCGACTATCGCGGCACCGTCTTCCTGCCCAAGACCCCCTTCCCCATGAAGGGCGACCTGCCGAAGCGCGAGCCCGGCTGGCTGTCCCGTTGGCAGGAGATGGGGCTGTGGGAGGCGCTGCGGGAGCGTTCGAAGGGCCGGCCCAAGTTCGTGCTGCATGACGGCCCGCCCTATGCCAATGGGCCGCTGCATATCGGCCACGCGCTGAACAAGATCCTGAAGGACGTCATCAACCGCGCGGCGCAGATGACGGGACATGACGCCGGCTATGTGCCGGGCTGGGACTGCCACGGCCTGCCGATCGAATGGAAGGTCGAGGAGGAATACCGCGCCAAGGGCAAGGACAAGGACAGCGTCCCCGTCCTGGAATTCCGCGCCGAGTGCCGCGCCTATGCCGCCCATTGGCTGGACGTGCAGCGGGAGGAGTTCAAGCGCCTCGGCGTCGCCGGCGACTGGGCCCACCCTTATGCCACGATGGACTTCTCCTCCGAGGCGACCATCGCCAATGAGATCGGCAAGTTCCTGCTGAACGGCAGCCTATATCGCGGCCTGCGCCCGGTGATGTGGAGCCCGGTGGAAAAGACCGCGCTTGCCGAGGCCGAGATCGAGTACCAGGACCACAAGTCCGCCATTCTCTTCACCAACTTCCCGATCCTCTCGGCCGGCTCGCCGGACCTGGTGGGCGCCGAGGTGGTGATCTGGACCACCACCCCCTGGACCATCCCCGCCAACCGCGGCCTCGCCTATGGCGAGGAGATCGACTACGCGCTGGTGCATGTGGAAGGGGTGGAGGAAGGTTCGCTCCTGACCACCGGCCGCACCTTGATCGTGGCCCTGGCGCTGCTGCCCGCCTTCGCCAAGGAGGTCGGGATCGGCGCGCATACGATCAAGCGCGTCTTCAAGGGCACGGAACTGGCCGGCGCCATCGCCGCCCATCCGCTGCGCGGCTGGGAGGCCGGCGCGCCGGGCTATGGCTTCGACGTGCCGTTGCTGGCCGGCGACTTCGTCACCACCGAGGCCGGCACTGGCGTGGTCCATATCGCCCCCGCCCATGGCGAGGACGATTTTGCCCTGGGCCGCGCCCATGGCCTGCCGGTCACGGAAGCGGTGGCGGATGACGGCACCTACACGATGCAGGCGCCCGGCTTCACCGGCATCCATGTCTTCAAGGCGCATGAGCCCGTCTGGGCCGCGCTGACCGAGATGGGCAAGCTCTCCGGCAAGGGTTTCATTACGCACAGCTACCCGCATAGCTGGCGCTCCAAGAAGCCCGTCATCTACCGCGCCACGCCGCAGTGGTTCATCGCCATGGACGATGCCAACCAGATCCGCGCCAAGGCGCTGGATGCGCTGGCCAAGACCCATTTCGTGCCGGACCAGGGGCGCAACCGCATCGGTTCCATGGTCGCGGGCCGCCCGGACTGGTGCATCAGCCGCCAGCGCGCCTGGGGCGTGCCCATCGCCATCTTCGTGGACAAGCGCACCGGCGAGCCGCTGCGCGACCCCGCCATCATGGAGCGCGTGACCTGCGCCTTCCGGGAGGAAGGGGCCGATGCCTGGTACAAGCCCGGCGCCGCCCAGCGCTTCCTGGGCAATGACCGGAACCCGGATGACTACGAGCAGGTCATGGACATCGTCGATGTCTGGTTCGAATCCGGCTCCACCCATGCCTTCACGCTCACGCCCGAGCGGGACCTGCCCTTCCCGGCGGACCTCTACCTGGAAGGCTCGGACCAGCATCGCGGCTGGTTCCATTCCTCGCTGCTCGAGAGCATCGGCACGCGAGACGTCGCGCCCTTCAAGGCCATCCTGACCCACGGCTTCGTGCTGGACGAGACCGGGCGGAAGATGTCCAAGTCGCTGGGCAATGTCACCGCCCCGCAGGAAGTCACCAAGCAGTATGGCGCCGACATCCTGCGCCTCTGGGTGATGAACTCGGATACCGCCGATGACCTGCGCATCGGCAAGAACATCCTGACGCAGCAGGCCGAGCTGTATCGTCGCCTGCGCAACACCCTGCGCTGGCTGCTGGGCAACCTCGACGGCTTCCGGGACGAGGAAATCCTGCCGCATGACCAGCTTCCGGAACTGGAGCGCTGGGTGCTGCACCGCCTGTCGGAGCTGGACCTCCGCATCCGCAAGGCGGTGAAGGATTACGACTGGAATGGCGTCTATCCCGAGATCCATGCCTTCTGTGCCACGGACCTCTCCGCCTTCTATTTCGACATCCGCAAGGACAGCCTCTACTGCGACGCGCTGGACAGCCAGCGCCGCCGCGCCGCCCGCACCGTGCTGGCCGCGCTGCACCGCTGCCTGACGGCCTGGCTGGCGCCCGTGATGCCCTTCACGGCCGAGGAAGCCTGGCTGGCCCGCTTCCCGGGCGAGGGCGAGAGCGTGCATCTCCAGCTCTTCCCCGAGATCCCGGCTGAGTGGCCGGATGAGGCCCTGGCGGCCAAGTGGGCGCGGGTGCGCGACATCCGCCGCGTGGTCACCGGCGCGCTGGAAAAGGCGCGCGGCGCCGGCACCATCGGCTCCTCCCTCCAGGCGGCGCCCAGCCTGCACCTGCCCGAGGCCGATCTCGCCCTGCTGCCGGCCGGAACCTGGGCCGAGCTTTGCATCACCTCTGACCTGCAACTGACGGCCGGGGCGGCGCCCGAGGATGCCTTCACGGTGGAAGGCGTGCCCGGCGTCGCCGTGGGCTTCGCCCCCGCTTCCGGCGAGAAATGCGAGCGCTGCTGGCGTGTGCTGCCCGAGGTGGGCCACTCCGCCGCCCATCCTGGCCTCTGCCTGCGCTGCGAAGCGGTGGTCGAGCCGGCATGAGCCTGAAGTCCGGCCTCGGCATCGCCGCCACCACGCTGGTGGTGGACCAGCTCTCCAAGTGGTGGATCCTGGAAGGGCTGCGCCTGCCGGAGATCGGCCGGCTGCCGCTGCTCGATTTCGGCAGCTTCGGCCTGCAGTTCGCCATGGTTTGGAACCGCGGCGTCACCTTCGGGCTGCTGGCGGGCGATGCCCCCTGGCACCGGCTGCTGCTGGCGCTGCTGGCCCTGGCCGTGGTCGGCTTCCTGGTCCGCTGGCTGCAGCGGGCCGACAACCGGCTGACGGTGGTGGCGCTGGGCGCCGTCATCGGCGGCGCGGTGGGCAATGTGATCGACCGGCTGCGCTTCGGCGCCGTGGTGGACTTCATCGACACCTGGGCCTTCGACTGGCACTGGTATGTCTTCAACGTGGCCGATGCCGGCATCGTGCTGGGTGTCGTCGCGTTGATGGCCGATGCCTTGTTCCGGCCAAAACAGACAGGTAAGGAAGCGGCATGATGCAGTCCTCCCGCCTCGCGGCTCCCGCCGCTGCCGCCCTGCTTCTGCTGCCACTTCTGGCCGGATGCGGTCAGGACACGGCGCGGACCTTCGGCTTCACGCGCGACGCGCCGGATGAATTCTCCGTCGTCACCCGCGCGCCGCTGTCGCTGCCGCCCTCGCTGGGCAATCTGCCGGTGCCCCGCCCCGGCAGCACCCGGCCGCAGGAACTGACCGGCGGCGCCGCCGGCGAGGCCATCCTGGCCCCGGGCGCGGCCCATGCCGCCACCGCCTCCATGGCGCCCTCCGCCGGCGAAAGCGCGCTGCTGGCTCAGGCCGGCGGCACGGTGCCCGGCGCCATCCGCCGTCAGGTGGACGAGGAAAGCCTGCGGCTGGAGCAGCCGGACCGCACGCTGGTGGACCGGCTGATGTTCTGGCGCGACGCGCCGCAGCCGGGCACCGTGGTGGACCCGCAGCGGGAGGCGCAGCGCCTGCGTGAGAATGCCGCGCTGGGCCGTGACCCGGACCAGGGCGAGACCGCCATCATCCAGCGGCGCCGCCAGGGCCTCTTCCAGGGTCTCTTCTGATCGCCGCGCCGGACCACAGCGCGGCGCTGACGGAATCCGGGTCCGGCCTTTCGCCGGACCCTTCCGCGCAGGCCGAGGATGGCGAGCCCGGGCTTGAGTTCGGCGAGGAAAGCGCAACATGGGAGGACGACATGGCCCCCATCACCCGCCGCGCGGCCCTGGCCGCGGCAGCCGCCCTCCCCGCGCTCAGCCATCTGCCCCTGGCGGAAGCCCAGCCCGCGCCCTTCACGCCCCCGGCTGATGAGAAGCCGCTCTTCGGCGCCGCCACCTGGCACCTGCCCAACGGGCTGGCTGTGGTGCATGTGGAGAACCGCCGCGCGCCCGTGGTGGCGCATTACGTCTTCTATGGCATCGGCGGCGGCGACGACCCCGCCGGCAAGTCCGGCCTGGCGCATTTCCTGGAACACATGATGTTCAAGGGCAGCGCCCATGTGGCCTCTGGCGCCTTTTCCCGCCGCGTGGCGCAGGAAGGCGGCCAGGACAATGCCTTCACCAGCCGCGATGTCACCGCCTACCACCAGCATGTTGAGGCTTCCCGCCTGCCGCTGGTGGCCGACATGGAGGCGGACCGCATGGCCGCCCCCCTCTTCCCCCAGGCGGAGCTGGAGGCGGAGCGGCAGGTGGTGCTGGAGGAACGGCGCCAGCGGGTGGAAAGCACCCCTCGCGGCCGCTTCCGCGAGGCCTATGACGCTGCCTTCTGGGGCCGCCAGCATTGGCGCGGCCGGCCGCTGATCGGCTGGTCGGAGGAGATCGCGGCCCTGACCCGCGACGACCTGACGGAATTCTTCGGCCGTGGCTATAGCCCGGCCAATGCCACGCTGGTGGTAGCAGGCGCCGTGACCCGCGACGAGTTGGCGAAGGTGGTGGAGCAGGAATACGGCGGCGTCGCCAGCCGTGGCGCCGCCTTTGGCGCGCCCTCGCGCGGCCGCGCCCCCGCCCCCTCGACGCCGCTCGATTCGCGTCTGGTGCGGCATGACGCCCAGGTGCAGGAAGCCGCCTTCCTGCGCGGCTGGGTGGCGCCCAGCATGCTCTCCAATGCCGCGCCGCCGCTGGACCAGCGGCATGTCTATCCGCTGGAGGTGCTGGCGCATCTGCTGGGCGGCGGCCAGGGCTCGCGCCTGCATACGGCGCTGGTCCGCAGCGGCCTCGCAGTCGGCGCCCATGCCGGCTACGACGGCGACTCGGTGGGCATCGGCGGCTTCGAGATCCAGATCACCCCCGCCCGCACCACCACCCCGCCCCGGCTGGAGGCGGCGCTGGAGGCCGTGCTCTCCTCCCTGCTCGATGGCGGCGTGACGGATGAGGAAGTGGCGCGTTCCAAGCGCCAGATCACCGCCGGCGCCCTGCTGGCGCTGGACAGCCTGGGCACCGCGCCGCGCATCCTGGGCGGCGCCCTGGCCACCGGCCTGCCGCTGGACCTGGTGGAATACTGGCCCGCCCGCATCCGCGCCGTGACGCGCGGCCAGGTGGAGGCCGCCGCCCGCGCCGTGCTGGGCCGGCCCGGCATGACCGGCTGGCTGCTGCCGGAAGGGGTGGGCGGCGCATGAGCGACACCGTGCCCCAGGGCTTTTCCCTGCCGATCCAGGTGGTCGAGGCCGGCGGCTTCACCGCTTGGCTGGCCGAGGACCATTCCGTGCCCGTCGTCTCCCTTGCCTGGGGCTGGGACGGCGGCGCCGCGCTGGACCCCGAGGGGCAGGAAGGCGCGGCCTCCCTGCTCTCCTCCCTGCTGACCGAGGGCGCCGGTTCCATGGACGCCCTCGCCTTCGCCGATGCGGCGCGGGACGAGGCCATCGGCATCGGCTTCGATGCCGACCGGGACAGCTTCGACGGCAGCCTGCGCGCCCTGCTGCCGGCCCTGCCGCGTGCGGTGGAACTGGCCCGCTTGGCCATGACCGTGCCGCGCTTCGACGACGAGGCCGTGGCCCGCGTGCGCGCCCGCGCCATCGCGGGTGCCCGGCAGGCGCTGGAAGGGCCGCGCGGCCGTGCCTCCCGCGCCTTCTGGGCGGCGGCCTATCCCGGCCATCCGGCGGGGCGGCCTTCCAATGGCACCGCCGAAAGCATCGCCGCCATCACGGTCGATGGCATGCGCGGGCTGATGGCGCGGCAGATCCATCGTGGCGGGCTGCTGGTGGCCGCCAGCGGCGCCATCACCGCCGCGCAACTTGCGGACCTCCTGCCCTTGCTCTTCGGCAGCCTGCCGGAAGGCATGCCGCCGGCCCTGCCGGCCCTGCCCGCCTTCACCGGCTTCGGCACCCAGGTGGTGCCGGTCGCGGCCTCGCAATCCACGCTGATCTTCGGCCAGCAGGGCATCCCGGTGCAGGACCCGGACTGGGAAGCGGCGCAGGTGCTGCTGCGGGTCTTTTCCGGCGGCGGCTTCTCGTCCCGCCTGATGCACGCGCTGCGCGAGGAGCGCGGGCTGACCTATGGCATCTATGCCGGGCTCGACTCCCTTTTCGAGGGCAGCGCGCTGGTGGGTTCCGCCGCCACCGCCAATGCCCGGGTGGGCGAGGCGCTGGGCGTGCTGCGCGCCGAATGGGCCCGCATGGCCGAGAGCGGCCCGACCCAGATGGAGATGGACGATGCCGTCTCCTTCCTCACCGGCAGCCAGCCGCTGCAATTCACCGACAGCCGCCGCATCGCCGGCACGCTGCTGGCCATGCGGCGCAACGGCCGGCCGCTGGACTGGCTGGAGAAGCGGCCCGAGCGCCTGCGCGCCGTGACGCGGGAGCGCGCGGCGCAGGTGGCGAAGCGGCTGCTGGTGCCGGAGGCGCTCTCCATCACCATCGCGGGGCAGCCCGAGGGGCTTTAGCGCGGGCGTGACTGTGAAGCGCCCGCCAAATTCGCTACATGGAGTGGAACACGGCCGGATTCGCCGGCCGGCATGAGGACCCCGCCCTTGCGAAGCTGGCGGGCTGAGCAGGAAACCTGGATGACGTCCACCGCGCGCGAGGCAGCCTGGAACCGACTGACTTCCCTGGCCCAGCGGCCTGGCGCAGCCGCTATCCGCTCCTTGTTCTCACGCCAGCCAGACCGCTTCGAGAAGTTCCACTGGCAGGGCTGCGACATCCTGCTGGACCTCTCCAAGACCGCCATCGACGACGACGCCATGCGCGCCCTGCTGGGGCTGGCCGAGGCGATGGAGGTGATGCCGGCGCGCGATGCCATGGCGGCGGGCGAGCTGGTGAACAACACCGAGAACCGCGCCGTGCTGCATATGGCGCTGCGCGCGCCCCGCGCCGCCGGCTTCCGCGCCCGCAAGCCGGATGGCGGGCATGAGGATGTGGGCGGCGAGGTGGAAAGCACCCTGGCCGCCATGGAGCGCTTCACCCGCGCGGTGCATAGCGGCGAGATCCGCAGCGCCACCGGCGAGCCCTTCACCGATGTCATCAACATCGGCATCGGCGGCTCCGACCTCGGGCCCTTCATGGCGGCGCGGGCGCTGTGGCACGAAGCCTCGCCCATGCGGCCGCTGTATCTGGCCAATGCGGATGCGCACAACTGGGAACTGATCCGCCCCCGGCTGGACCCGGCGCGCACCCTGGTGCTGATCGCCTCCAAGACCTTCACCACGGCCGAGACCATGGCCAATGCCCGGCTGGTGCGCGGCTGGCTGGAACAGACCCTGGGCAATGAGGGGATGCGCCAGCACCTCGTCGCGCTCTCCACCAACCACAAGGCCACCGCCGAATTCGGCGTGCCGGCGGACCGCGTCTTCGGCTTCAAGGACTGGGTGGGCGGGCGCTTCTCGCTCTGGTCGGCCATCGGGCTCTCCATCGCGCTGGGCTGCGGCTGGGACGATTTCACCCGCCTGCTGGAAGGCGCGCGGGCGATGGACGAGCATTTCCTCACCGCGCCGGCCGAGCGCAACCTGCCGCTGCTGCTGGCCCTGACCACGGTCTGGCACGTAAATGGCCTGGGGCTCGATACCCATGCCATCCTGCCCTATGACCACCGCCTCTCCCGCTTCCCGGCGCATTTGCAGCAGCTGGAGATGGAAAGCCTGGGCAAGCGCACCACGCGCGGCGGCGAGCCGGTGCGGCACCTGACCGGCCCGGTGCTCTTCGGCGAGCCGGGCACCAATGCGCAGCATTCCTTCATGCAGTTGCTGCACCAGGGCACCACGCCGGTGCCGGCGGATTTCGTGCTGATCGCCAATCCCAGCCATCCTTATGCCGCCAATCACCGGCTGCTGCTGGCCAATGGCCTGGCGCAGGCCGAGGCGCTGCTGCGCGGCCGGGATGCCGAGGCCGTGCGGGCCGAGATGGCCGCCGCCGGCAAGACGCCGGAGGAGATCGAGCGCCTGCTGCCGCACCGTGTCTTCCCCGGCGACCGGCCCAGCACCACGCTGGTGCTGCCGCGGCTGGATGCGCATACGCTGGGCCAGCTTGTGGCGCTCTATGAGCACAAGGTCTTCTGCCTTGGCGCTCTCTGGGACATCGATGCCTTCGACCAATGGGGCGTGGAGCTGGGCAAGCAGCTTTCCACCTCCATCCTGCCGGAGTTGATGCCGGAAGGCCGGGTGGGGCCGCATGATCCCTCCACCACCGGGCTGATCCAGCAGTTGCGTGCCTGGCAGGGGCTGGACCTCTAAGCCCATGCGGCCGGGCATTGCCGCCCGGCCCTCATCTGCTCTAGCGGTTGCGCCATGAACGTGATCCGCCTGCTGCCCCCTGGCACCGCCGACCGCATCGCCGCCGGCGAGGTGGTCGAGCGCCCGGCGGCGGCGGTGAAGGAACTGGTGGAGAATGCGCTGGATGCCGGCGCCCGCCATGTTTCCGTGGCGCTGGAAGGCGGCGGCCTGGCGCGCATCCTGGTGGAGGATGACGGCGCCGGCATGAACGCCGCCGACCTGGAACTGGCTGTGGAGCGCCACGCCACCTCCAAGCTGCCGGACGAGGCCACCCTCTTCGCCATCCAGACCCTGGGCTTCCGGGGGGAGGCGCTGCCCTCCATCGCCGCCGTCTCGCGCTTGACCATCACCAGCCGCGTGGCGGGCGGCGATGCGCATCGCCTCAGCGTCGAGGCCGGGCGCAAGGGCGAGGTGGCCCCTGCCTCCGGCGCCCCGGGCACCCGCATCGAGGTGCGGGACCTGTTCTTCGCCACCCCCGCCCGCCGCAAGTTCATGAAGACCCCGCCCACCGAGGCCGCCCATGCGGTGGAGGCGGTGCGGCGCCTGGCCCTGGCCTGGCCCGAGGTGGCCTTCCGTGTCGAGGTGGAGGGGCGGGAGGTGCTGAACCTCGCCGCCAGCGACCGCCCTGGCCGGGTGGCGGCGCTGCTGGGGCCGGAATTCGCCCGCGCGGCCGTGCCGGTGCAGGGCCTCTGGAACGACCTGGCGCTGGAGGGCGTGGCGGCGCTGCCCACCCATACCCGCGCCACGGGGGCGGAGCAGCATCTGGTGGTCAACCGCCGCCCGGTGCGGGACCCGCTGCTGCGGGCGGCGCTGCGGGTGGCTTACCGGGACCTGATCGCCAGTGGGCGGCACCCGGTGGCCGCGCTCTTCCTGGACCTGCCGCCGGAAGCGGTGGATGTGAATGTCCATCCCATGAAGACCGAGCTGCGCTTCCGCGACGGCGGCAATGTGCGCGGCGCGCTGATCTCGGCCCTGCGGCGCGCCCTGGCGGTGGGTGCCGGCACCGCGCCCGCCGCCACCGCCGCGCCG
>NZ_JACTUZ010000310.1 GCF_014490445.1 Pseudoroseomonas ludipueritiae
CGCGTCAGCGCCGAGGGCCGGCTGTGGCGGGTGCGCGACGAGGTGGGCGGCGGCTTCTCCACCATGGCGCTGCGCTGGCGGCTGGGCCCCGGCGCCTGGCGCGCCACGCCGGATGGTGCCACCGGCCCCGCCCGCATCAGCATCACGGGTGATGCGCCATTGACCCTGCGGCTGGAGGAGGGCTGGGAAAGCCCGGCCTATGGAAAGGCGCGCCGCTGCACCTTGCTGGTGGCCCGCGCCGCTGCGCCGCTGCGCTGGATCGAGACGGAGGTTGGATTGGCCTGATGCCGCTGCATATCCTCCTGCGCGGCCTCTGGCGCCTGAAATTCCCACTGGTGGCGCTGGTGCTGCTGCTGATGTTCTCGGGCGCGGCGCTGATCGTCTCCTGGCCCCGCGCCTATCTGGCGGGGGCGGTGATCGCCCCGGCCGAGACCACCGGCCTCGCCACCTCCACCCTGATCTCCGCCAGCGCAATCTCGCCCGGCAGCCTGCTGGACACCCGCCCTTCCGGCAATTTCGCCATCTACCTCGCCGCCCTGCGCAGCCCGGAAGCGGCGGCGATGCTGGCGCGCGACACCCGCCTGCTGGCCGTGCTGCAGGCCCGCCGCGCCGATGGCCCCGCCGGCTGGCTGCGCGAAACCCTGGGCCTGCGCCTGACCCCGGACCAGGACGATGTGGAAGGCTGGCTGGAGCGTGGGCTGGCGGTGACGCAGTCGCTCGCCTCCGTCACCTGGACGCTGGAGGTCTCGCTGCCGGACCGCCTCCTGGCGCAGGAGGTGCTGGAACGCCTGCACCGCTTCGCCGAGGCCAAGGTACGCGCCGACCTGCTGGACCTGGTGGGCCGCCGGATCAAGGTGCTGGAAGCCCGCCTGGCCGCCGAGCGCGACATCTACCTGCGCACCCCAATCTTCGAGCTGCTGGCCCAGCACCAGCGCGCCGCCATGGTGCTGGCGGCGGATGAGGCGGTGGCGGCACGGCTGGTCTCCGGCCCTGGCGTGGAGCTGAAGCCTTCCGTGCCCAACCGGCCGCTGCTGCTGGTGCTGCTGGCGGTGGCGGCGCCACTGGCGGTGGCCTTCGGTGGCACCTGCTGGGTGCTGCTCTTCGGGGTGCGGGAGCCGCGCAAGGCCAAGGGGGCTTTGCCCCCCTGGACCCCCCACCAGGGAACTGAGTTCCCTGGACCCGCATTCAAGGCGCCAAAACCTGGCGGGGTCTGGGGGGACACCATCCCCCCAGCGGGGGTCCGGGGGCGGCGCCCCCGGTCCCGCGCTTGAAGTCCTGGCGCATCGACACCGCCACGATCGCCTCGCTGGCCGGCGCTAGCGCCGCCGTGCTGCAATTCGCCGGTGCCCTGAAAGGCGCGCCCCTGGTGGCGGCGCTGCCCTTCGACATCACCGCGCTCTCCCTCGCGTCGCTGGTGCCGCTGCTGGCGCTGCTGCTGCTGACCCGCCGCTGGTGGCTGCACCCGCTGGTCGCGCCATCGCTGCTGGGCGCGGGGCTGCTCTGGCTCTGGCTGGTGCTGGCCGGCACCTGGAGCGCCAGCCACGACATCCTCTCCGCCAAGCTGCCGGAAGTAGTGCTGCTGGGGCCGCTGATGCTGCTGGCCGGAATCGCGGTGGGGGCCGATGCCGGGGCACGGCGCTGGCTGGTAACGGTGGCGCTGCTGGCGGGGCCTTTTGTCGGCGCCTCGGTGGCCTGGGGGCTGGCGCATGGCGCGGTGGTACTGGGCGGCGCGGTGGGCGCCAATCCGGAACTGGTGCGGGTGCAGTACCAGCTGGCGGGGCTGGCCATCGCCTGCGCCGCGGGGCTGGGCGGCGTGCGGGCGGTGGAGGCCGCCACCTGGCCGCGCCGGCTCTTCTGGCTGGGCTTCGTGGCGGCCATGGGGGTGGCGGTGCTGCTGCCCGGGGGGCGCACGGCACTGCTCTCACTGGGCTTCTGCGTGGCGCTGGTGCCGGCGCTGCGCTGCTGG
>NZ_JACTUZ010000311.1 GCF_014490445.1 Pseudoroseomonas ludipueritiae
CGCGCCGGGTCCAGCAGCGCCTCCACCGGCACCCCGGCGGCGCGGGCCAGCGCGCGCAGCCCGGCATAGGTGCCGCCCAGCGACTTGAAGCTGCCCAGCATCCGCTGGCTTTCATCCTTGGCCAGCACCTGGGCAACGCCGAGGCGCCGCGCCAGCACGGGAAGGTCCAGCAGCGGTGTCGGCGCATAGGCCGGGGAAAGGGAGCGCAGCATGGCCGCGATCTGTTCGGTGGGCATGGTCATGCCGCGCATTCTGCTTCGCCACGCCCGGCGGCAGGCGCCGTTTTCGGCCTGCGCCGCGCCGGATTCCGGCCTAGGCTGTGCCCGCGATGCCGGAATCCGTCACCCTCGACCGCTTCGACCATGCCCTGCTGCAGGCCGTGCAGCGCGACAACCAGACCCCCGCCCGCCTTTTGGCGGAACAGGTGGGCCTCTCCGAAAGCGCGGTGCTGCGGCGGCTGCGCCGGCTGCGGCGGGAAGGGGTGATCGCCGCCGATGTCGCGGTGGTGCACCCCGCCGTGCTGGGGCGGCCGCTCTGCATCCATGTGCTGGTCTCGCTGGAGCGGGAAGGTGCGGCGCAACTGGATGCCTTCATCCGCGCGCTGCGGGCCCGGCCGGAAGTGCGGGAAGCCTGGTACGTCACCGGCGAGGCCGATTTCCTGCTGCACCTGCAACTGACCGACATGGCGGAATACGAGGCCTTCACCCGTGCCGTCTTTCATGAAGAGCCGAATGTGCGGTCCTTCCGCACCGTGATCGCGATGCGGCAGGTGGTGGGGTGAAGAAAGAAAGGGCCGGGGAATGAATTCCCCGGACCCCATCTTCTTTCTTCGAGTTTTTCGTGGCGCGCCGGAGGTCTTGGACCTCCGGCGACTGAGGCCTCAGCCCGCGTGGCCCTTCATTGAAAACATTACGGCGACCCCGCCGCCCGTTTCGGCCCGAACCCCAATCCGAAAAAGTAAAGAAGGGGTCCAGGGGAATTCATTCCCCTGGCCTTATCGCGCCCGCCGCGTCGCGGAATAAAGCAGCGCCGCCGCCGGCAGCGCGAAGCCGACCCAGGCCGTGAGTTCCCAGCCGCCCCGCGCCATGGCCCAGCCGCCGAGGGCTGAGCCGATGGCGCCGCCGACAAAGAAGACCGCCATGAACAGCCCGTTCACCCGGCTGCGGATGGCATCGCCGAGCGCGAAGACGGCGCGCTGGGAGAGGATGAGGTTCAGCGTCACCGCCGCATCCAGCAGGATGCCAGCCAGCAGCATGGCCACGATCGCCGGGGTGCCGGAGCCCAGCAGGGCCAGCGGGAAGGAGGCGGCACCGAGGGCCAGGGCGGCCAGCATGCCACCGCGCGCCAGGCCGGGGCGCTTCTGCCCGGCATCGGCCAGGCGGCCTGCCATGGGCGCCACCACGGCGCCGGCGACGCCCGCGAGCGCGAAGAGGGCGATGCCGCTCTGGCTGAAGCCGAAGTCCCGCGCCAGGTGCAGCGGCATGGCGGTCCAGAAGAGGCTGAAGGCGCCGAAGAGACCGGCATGGGCGAAGGCGCGGTGGCGCAGCACGGGCTGGGAGCGCCAGAGGCGTGCCATGGAGAGCAGCAGCCCGCCATAGCGCATGGATGTCTGCGGGCGCCGCGCCGGCAGCACGCGCCACAGCACCACGGCCAGCACCGCCGTGAGTGCGGCCGAGATGAAGAAGACCGCGTGCCAGCCGGCGAAGCTGGTGATGAAGGAGGATCCGGGCCGCGCCAGCATGATGCCCAGCAGCAGCCCGCTCATGACATTGCCGACGACGCGGCCGCGCACCGGCTCCGGCGCCAGATGCGCGGCATAGGGCACCAGGATCTGCGCCGCCACGGCGCAGGCGCCGGTGGCCAACGAGGCCAGCAGGAACGGCAGGGCGGTGGTGGACATGGCCGCGACGGCCAGGGCCAGGGCGCAGGCGGCGACGATGCAAGCCACCAGCCTGCGGTT
>NZ_JACTUZ010000312.1 GCF_014490445.1 Pseudoroseomonas ludipueritiae
CGGGCGCCTGACCCGCGATTTCGGCGATGCCGCCGCCGGTGGCCCGGCGCGCGGCCTGACCTATGCCGCGCCGCCCGGCGCCCGCGTGGTCAGCCCCTGCGGCGGCCGGGCCGTCTTTTCCGGCCCCTTCCGCTCCTATGGCCTGCTGCTGATCGTCGATTGCGGCAATGGCTACCACTTCGTGCTGGCCGGGCTGGAGCGGCTGGATGCCGAGGCCGGGTCACGCCTTCTGGCGGGAGAGCCTGTGGGGGTTCTCGGCAGCGGCGATTCAGGCGAAGGTGGCAGGGCGTCGCTTTATGTTGAATTGCGGCGGAATGGCCAGGCGGTGGACCCCAAGGGCTGGTTCCGTGCCCGGAGCTGAGCCTGGGGGAATGACCGGAGCCGACCGGCCTTCACGTCTCGTATTGTAAATTCGCGCGGCGCGAAGCCGGGAATTGCTCTAAGCTTTTGGGCCTCCCGGTGGTGACAATAAGGATCGCGGACCGAATGAAGGGTCAGAGCATGAAGCCTGGTTTGCGTATGGCAGGTGTGGTGGCGGTGGCTTTCGCCGCGGGGGCCACGCTCGGGCCATGGGTGGCATCGCCCATCATGTCCGCCGTCGCGCAGGAGCGCGGCAGCAGCCGGGACGACATCTACAAGCTGCTGAACCTCTTCGGCGAGGTCTTCGAGCGTGTGAAGGCCGATTACGTCACTCCCGTGGACGACCGCGAGGTGATCGAATCCGCTATCAACGGCATGCTGCAGGGCCTGGACCCGCATAGCAGCTACATGAATGCCCGCGCCTGGCGCGACATGCAGGTCTCGACACGCGGCGAGTTCGGCGGCCTCGGCATCGAGGTCAGTCAGGAAGGCGGCTACGTCAAGGTCATCTCGCCCATCGACGACACCCCCGCCGCCCGCGCCGGCGTGAAGCCGGGCGACCTGATCACGCATCTCAACGGCGAATCCGTGCAGGGCCTGACGCTGCAGGAAGCCGTGGACAAGATGCGCGGCGAGCGTGGCAGCGCCATCAAGATCACCATCCGCCGCCCTGGCGCCGAGAGCCCGATCGAACTCTCCCTGACCCGCGAGGTGATCCGCCCGCAGGTGGCGCGCTTCCGGCTGGAAGGCAACGACATCGGCTATGTCCGCCTCGCTTCCTTCAACGAGCAGACGGATGTGGCGCTGCGCAACGCCATCACCACCATGCGCAAGCAGACCGGAGACAAGCTGCGCGGCATCATCCTCGATCTGCGCAGCAACCCCGGCGGGTTGCTGGACCAGGCGGTGCAGGTCTCGGACGACTTCCTGGAGAGGGGCGAGATCGTCTCCACCCGCGCCCGCCGGCCGCAGGATTCGCAGCGCTGGAACGCCAAGCCGGGCGACATCACCGACAACCTGCATGTGGTGGTGCTGATCAACGGCGGCTCCGCCTCGGCCAGCGAGATCGTGGCCGGCGCGCTGCAGGACCATCGCCGCGCGGTGGTGATGGGCGCCAAGTCCTTCGGCAAGGGCAGCGTGCAGACCGTGATGCCGCTGGCGGGCAACGGCGCCATCCGGCTGACCACCGCGCGCTACTACACGCCCTCCGGCCGCTCCATCCAGGGCCTGGGCATCACGCCGGATATCGAGGTGCTGGGTTCCAAGGAGGAAGCCAATGCCCCGCTGCGCGACCGCGAGGCCGACCTGCGTAAGTCGCTCCGCAACGACAACGACACCCATGTGGTGCCGCCCCTGCCGCCGCTGAACCTGCCGGCCGGGCTGGTGGAGAGGGTGCAGAAGCTGCCGCCCGAGGGCGCGCCGGCCTTCGACCCCACCAAGCCTGAGACCGACTTCCAGCTGCAGCAGGCCGCCGGCTTCCTGCGCGCCTGGACCGCGGCCGAGCCACAGCGCCGCGCCGCCCGCTGACGGCAGGCGTGATGCAGCCAGCGGGCCGCCCGGGCCAGGCCCTGTGGCGGGCGCTG
>NZ_JACTUZ010000313.1 GCF_014490445.1 Pseudoroseomonas ludipueritiae
GGCGGCGCTGCGCGGCGCGCTCGGCATCGACGTGGTGGTGACGCGGGGCGAGCAGGGTTCCGAGGCCGCGACGGCCGCCGGCACGCATCACCAGCCTGCCTTCCAGGCCCTGGCGGTGGATACCACCGGCGCCGGGGATTGCTGGTGCGGCACGCTGGCCGCCGCGCTGGATGCCGGTCAGGACCTGCCCGCCGCCATGCGCCGCGCCAGCGCCGCCGCCGCCCTTGCCGTAGGGCGGGAAGGCGCGGCCACCGCCATGCCCACGGCGGCGGAGACGGAAGCGCTGCTGGCTTCCGCCTAAGGACGCGCGGTCAGAGCGTGACGCGGGACAGCCGCTTCACCGCCCGCGCATCCACCTCCGCCATGCGGGCGCGGTAATCCGCCGCCTGCGCCCGCGCCGCTTCCAGCACGGCGGGCTCGGCTTCATCGGGCGAGCCCGCGCCGGGGAAGGGGGGTTCGGGCGCGTATTCCAGGCCGAGCTGCACCTGCCGCGCGAAGGTCTCGCCCTGCAAGGCCGCCAGCAGGGTCAGCGCGAAGTCGATGCCGGCGGTGACGCCGCCGCCGGTGATGCGGTTGCGGTCCACCACCACCCGCGCCTTCTCGGGCTCGGCGCCGAAGGCGGCCAGCCGGTCGTGCGAGGCCCAGTGGGTGGTGGCCTTGAAGCCATGCAGCAGCCCCGCCGCCGCCAGCACCAGCGCCCCGGTGCAGACGGAGGTCAGGAAGCGGCAGCCGATCTCCTGCTGCCGCAGGAAATGCAGCACCGCCTCGTCCTCCATGGCCTCCAGGTGGCCGGGGCCGCCGGGGACGCAGATCAGGTCGAGCTGCGGGCAGTGCTCCAGCGTCACCGTCGGCAGCACCTTCAGGCCGCTGCCCTCCACCGGCGCCAGGTCCTTCGCCACCACATGCAGCGTGGCGCCGGGCAGGCGGGAGAGCACCTCCCAGGGCCCGGCGAAGTCCAGATGCGTCATGCGGGGAAAGATCAGGAAGCCGATCTGCAGGCCGGTGTCGGACACGCGCTTCACTCCACCACGAATCGCGGCATGGCGGGGGTCGCCGCGCCTTGCTGCAGCTTATCGCGCAAACGCCGGGCCATGGCGCGGTAGCTTTGCGCTTCCTCGCTCTCCGGCCGTGCGACGGCGATCGGCGTGCCGGCATCGGCCAGTTCCCGGATGGCCAGCTTCAACGGCAGCTCGCCCAGGAATTCCACGCCCATCCGCTCCGCCTCCGCCCGCGCGCCGCCATGGCCGAAGATCTCGGCCCGGTGGTTGCAGTTGGGGCAGCAGAAATAGGACATGTTCTCGATCAGCCCCAGCACCGGCACGTTCACCTTCTCGAACATGCGGATGCCGCGCCGGGCATCGATCAGCGCCACGTCCTGCGGGGTGGAGACAATGACGGCGCCAGCCAGCGGCACGCGCTGGCTCATGGTCAATTGCGCGTCACCGGTGCCGGGGGGCATGTCCACCACCATCACGTCCAGCTCGCCCCAGTCCACCTGGCCGAGCATCTGCTCCAGCGCGCCCATCACCATGGGGCCGCGCCAGACCATCGGCGCCTCCTCCTCCACCAGGAAGCCGATGGACATGGCCTTGAGCCCCCAGGCCGGGATCGGCGCGATGCGGCCATCGGCGGCGCGCGGCCGCTCCCGCGTACCCAGCATCTGGGGCAGGGAAGGGCCATAGATATCGGCATCCAGCAGCCCGACCCTCAGCCCCTCGGCCGCCAGGGAGACGGCCAGGTTGACCGCCGTGGTGGACTTGCCCACGCCGCCCTTGCCAGAGGCCACGGCGACAATGGACTTCACCCCCGGCAGCAGCATCGCCCCCTGGCCCGGAGGCGGGCGGCTGGCGCGCGCCGTGCCCGGCGGCGGGGCGCCATGGCCGTGGCCCGCATGGCCCTGGGCGG
>NZ_JACTUZ010000314.1 GCF_014490445.1 Pseudoroseomonas ludipueritiae
AGCGCCACGATGGCGGCCAGCGCCGGGTCCAGCGCGCCCAGGATGGCGGCGGCGGCCAGCACCACCGCCAGGGCGGCGGTCACCGGCACCAGGGCGCGGAGGTAGAGGCCATCCAGCGCCTCGACATCCGTCACAAGGCGGCCCAGCAGGTCCCCCGCCCCGCGCAGGCCGAGGCCGCCCGGCAGCCGCTCCGCCAGCCGACGGAAGAACCAGACGCGGGTATCGGCCAGCGCCCGGAAGGTGGCGGCATGGGTCACCAGCCGCTCGAAATAGCGGGCGCCGGGGCGCAGGAAGATCAGCGGCCGCAGCAGGATCAACGAACCGGCGGCGGCACCGGCCAGGGCACCGGTGCGCAGCCCCTCGGACACGCCACGCCCGGCGAAGGCCAGCAGCGCCACGCCAGCCAGCACCGCCAGGATGGACACAATGGCCCCGGCGATCAGCCAGCCCCAGCGCGAGCGCCAAAGGCCGAGCACGCGGGTCAGGTCATGGGGCATAAGGCTCACTCCCCGGCCATGCGGGTGCCGGGCAGGGCACGGCCGTCTTCCAGCTCCAGCACCCGGCCGAAGCGGGCACGCAGCGCCGTGGAATGGGTGGCGATGATGGCGGTGCGGCCGGTGCAAAGGCGGCGCAGGCTATCCAGCACGTCCGACTCGGTGCCGGGGTCGAGATGCGCGGTGGGCTCGTCCAGCAGCACCAGCGGCGTGTCGCGCAGGAAGGCGCGGGCAATGGCCACGCGCTGCGCCTGCCCGCCGGACAGGCCGAAGCCGCCCTCGCCCACCAGCGTCTCCAGCCCCTGGGGCATGGCATCGGTGAAATCCGTCACCCGCGCGGCGCGGGCGGCGGCCTCCACCTGGGCGGGTGTGGCATCGGGGCGGGCCAGGGCGATGTTCTCGCGGATGGTGGCGCGGAAGAGATGCGCCTTCTGGCCCACATAGGCGGAAAGGCGGCGCAGCTCGGCGGGGGCCAGGGTGGTGGCGTCCCGCCCGTTGAAGGCGATGCGCCCGGCATCCGGCTGCCGGAAGCCCATGAGCAGGCGAAGAACGGAAGATTTGCCGGAGCCGGAGGGGCCGGCCAGCACCAGTGCCTCCCCCGGCATGACGCGGAAGGAGATGTCGGTGAGCGCGGCGCCGCGCGCGGCGTCATAGGTCAGGCCGACACCCTCGAAGGTCACCACCAGGGAGGGCGGCACTTCCTCCAGCTTCAGGCCATCCCGCGCGGCCTGTGCCTCCAGCAGCGGCGCCAGGGCGGCGGCGGCGCCATTGGCGGCCATGCGCTCATGATAGGCGGCCGAGAAGGCGCGCAGCGGCGCGAAGAAGGCCGGCACCAGCAGGATGGAGAAGACCGCCGCCACCGGCTCCGGATGCCCGCCCACCAGCAGGTTGCCATGCCGCCAGGCGAGGCAGCCCAGCACGGCGGCGGCAATGGCTTCCAGAGACAGGCCGGAGAGGAAGGCGACGCGCAGCACCTTCATGGTGCGGCGGCGCAGGTCGGTGGCAGCCTCGCCCAGCGCCTCGGCCTCGGCGTCCTGGCGGCGGAAGAGCACCAGTTGCGGCAACCCCCGCATACGGTCCAGGAAGCGGCCGGAGAGCGCCTGCAAGGCATCGAACTGGCGGCGGGAAGCCACGGCGGCGCCAATGCCGGTGACGGCCATGGAGACCGGCACCAGCGCGCCCGCCACCAGCAGGATCACGCCGCTCAGCGGGTCCATCGCCGCCACCGCCAGGGCGATCAGCAGCGGCCCGGCGGCGGCCAGCACCGCGGCGGGCAGCCAGCGGGAGAAATAACCGTCCAGCGCCTCGATCCGGTCCACCACCAGGGCGGCGCGTTCGCCCACCGGGCGCTCGTCGGCGGGGCCGGCGGCCAGCAGGGCGGCGAAGGCGCGGTCCCGCAGCGTCGCGCG
>NZ_JACTUZ010000315.1 GCF_014490445.1 Pseudoroseomonas ludipueritiae
CAGACCCTGCAGTTGCCCTCCCCGCGCCCGCTGCCGCTGGCCCCCGCGCCGGGCAGCCTGGCGCCGCCGGTGCCGCTGCGCCTGACCTCGGCCACCACCCCGGTGGCGGCGAGCCCGAACCTTGCGCCTCGATAACCTCATGCGCCACGCGCCCGGCCTCCACCCACTGCAAGCCGCCGTCACGCCCGATATCCTGGGCCTGACGGCGGATAGCCGTGCCGTGCAACCGGGCTACCTCTTCGCCGCCCTGCCGGGCACGCGCTCCGATGGCCGCGCCTTCATCGCCGATGCGGTGGCGCGCGGCGCCGGGGCCGTGCTGGCGCCGGAAGGCACCGACTGGCCCGCCGGCGTGCCGCCCCGCCCCATGCTGACCGCCGCCGATGCCCGCCGCGCCCTGGCGCAGCTGGCCGCCGGCTTCTACGGGCTACAGCCCGCCACTGTGGTGGCCGTGACCGGCACCAACGGCAAGACCAGCACGGTGGATTTCCTGCGCCAGATCTGGACCCTGGCGGGCAAGCGCGCGGCCTCCCTCGGCACGCTGGGGCTGCGGGCGCCGGATTTCCCCGAAATGCCGTCGCTGACCACGCCGGACCCGGTGAAGCTGCACGAGACCCTGGCGGAACTGGCGCGCGGGCGCGTGACCCATGCGGCGCTGGAGGCTTCCTCCCATGGGCTGGAGCAGCGGCGGCTGGACGGGCTGCGCCTCGCCGCCGCCGGCTTCTCCAACCTGACGCGGGACCACCTGGACTACCACGGCGACATGGCGAGCTACGCCGCCGCCAAGCTGCGGCTGTTCGACACGCTGCTGGAGCCCGGCGCCGCCGCGGTCGCCAGCGCCGATATGGATGCCGAGCTGCTGGCGCGGCTGCGCGGCATCGTGGCCAGGCGCGGCCTGCGCCTGCATACGGTGGGCGAGCAGGGCGAGGCCATCCGCCTGCTGCGCCAGGAGGCACTGCCCGAGGGGCAGGTGCTGGCGCTGGAGATCTTCGGCCGCCGCGCCGAGGTCTCGCTCCCCCTGCCCGGCCGCTTCCAGGCCGACAATGTGATGATGGCCGCCGCCCTGGCGGTGGCCGCCGGCCTGCCGGCCGATCAGGTTCTGGCGCTGCTGCCGAAGCTCTCCGGCGTGCGTGGGCGGATGGAGCTGGCGGCGCGCCTGCCCAATGGCGCCGCCGTTTACGTCGATTACGCCCATACGCCGGATGCGCTGGAGCGGCTGCTGAAGGCGCTGCGCCCGCATGCCACCGGGCGGCTGCATGTGGTCTTCGGCGCCGGCGGCGACCGCGACCCCGGCAAGCGGCCGCTGATGGGCGAGGTGGCCTCCCGCCTCGCCGACCATGCCATCGTGACGGATGACAATCCGCGCACCGAGGACCCCGCCGCCATCCGCGCCGCCGTGCGCGCCGGCATGAGCCATGGCGAGGAGGTGGGCGACCGCGCCGCCGCCATCGCCCATGCCATCGAGGGCCTGGCGCCGGGCGATGTGCTGGCCGTGGCCGGCAAGGGCCATGAAAGCGGCCAGACCATCGGCACCACCACCCTGCCCTTCGATGATGTGGAGACGGTTCGCCGTGTCCTGGGCCAGGCCGCGTGAGCGTGCTCTGGACCGCCGCCGAGCTGCGCGCCGCCACCGGCGGCGCGCTGGAGGGTGAGGCCGCCGTCACCGGCGTGGCCATCGACAGCCGCGCCGTGCAGCCGGGCGACCTCTTCGTGGCGCTGCGCGATGCCCGGGATGGGCATGACTTCGCCCCTGCCGCCTTCGCCAATGGCGCCGCCGCCGCCATGGTGGACCGCGACGTGGAAGGCGGGCCGCTGCTGCGGGTGGGCGACACGCTGGCCGGTCTCGCCGCGCTGGG
>NZ_JACTUZ010000316.1 GCF_014490445.1 Pseudoroseomonas ludipueritiae
GCCGGACCGGCCTGTCGCGGAACACCATCCGCAAGTACCTGCGGTCCGACGCGGTGGAGCCCGTGTTCAGGACCCCCGATCGGCCCAGCAAGCTGGATTCCTTTGCCGAGCGGCTGGCCGCCTGGCTGCGGGCGGATGCCCGCAGGCCACGCAAACAGAAACGTACGGCCCGGCAGTTCCACGCCGAGCTGGCGGGGCTGGGCTACGACGGCTCGTACCGGCGGGTCGCCGCCTTTGTGCGGGCCTGGCGGGACGACTGGCAACGCCAGCAGCAGACCTCTGGCCGCGGTGTCTTCGTGCCGCTGGCCTTTGGCCCGGGCGAGGCGTTCCAGTTCGACTGGAGCGAGGAGCATGCCGTCATCGGCGGCGAGCGCACCAAGCTGCAGGTCGCCCACCTCAAGCTCTGCCACAGCCGGGCCTTTCTGGTGCGGGCCTATCTCCTGCGGACGCACGAGATGCTGTTCGACGCCCACAACCACGGCTTCCGCGTGCTGGGCGGCGTGCCGCGGCGCGGCATCTACGACAACACGTCGCGCGTCTTCGCGTCGACATGCGCACCGCCGTGGACCGCATCGGCCCGAGCCGCGAGCGGCAGGTCAACGCCCGCTTCCTGGCCATGGCGAGCCACTATCTGTTCGAGCCCGAGTTCTGCAATCCGGCGTCAGGCTGGGGCGAGCCCTGGAGCGCCACTGGTCCGAGCGACAGGGCGAGCGGCCAGGTCGAGAAAAACGTCCAGGACGCCCGGCACCGGCTGTGGCAGCCCACTCCCCAGGTCACCAGCCTGGAGGCGCTGAATGCCTGGCTGGAGCAACGGTGCCGCACCCTCTGGGAGGAGATCCCGCATGGGGTGGAGCCCGGCAGCGTCGCCGCAGCCTGGCGGCAGGAGGTGGACTGCCTGATGCCGGTCCGGCGGGTCTTCGACGGCTTCGTGGACGAGACGAAGCGGGTCTCGCCCACCTGCCTCGTGCACTTCGACCGCAACCGCTACAGCGTGCCCGCCTCCTTTGCCAAACGGCCGGTCAGCCTGCGGATCTACCCTGACCGCATCGTGGTGGTCGCCGAGGGGGCGGTCGTCTGCGAGCACCGGCGGATCATCGAGCGGTCGCACCACGGCCAGGGCTGGACCGTCTACATCTGGCGCCACTACCTGGCCGTTGTCCAGCGAAAGCCCGGCGCCCTACGCAACGGCGCGCCCTTCGCCGAACTACCGGAGACGTTCCGCCAGCTTCAGCGTCAGCTGCACGGCAGGTCCGGCGGCGACCGGGAGATGGTGGAGATCCTCTCCCTGGTGCTGCAGCACGACGAGCAGGCCGTGCTGGTTGCCGTGGAGATGGCGCTGCAGGCCAGTGTCGCCAGCAAGACCCACATCCTGAACCTGCTGCACCGGCTGACCGATGGGGCTACCTCCCAGGTGCCGCCGATCGAGGCGCCCCAGGCCCTGGTGCTGGCACAGGAGCCCAGCGCCAACGTCGCCCGCTACGACAGCCTGCGCCCGAGGCAGGGAGGCCGTCATGCGTCATGACCCGGCGGCGGCCGCCATCACCATCATGCTGCGCAGCCTCAAGATGCACGGCATGGCACAAGCCGCGGCCGAACTGACCGAGCAGGGCGCGCCCGCCTTCCAGAGCGCGATCCCCATCCTGTTGCAGCTGCTCAAGGCTGAGATTGCCGAGCGCGAGGTCCGCTCCATCGCCTACCAGCTCAAGGCCGCCCGCTTCCCCACCTACAAGGACCTGACCGGCTTCGACTTCGCCAGCAGCCAACTCAACGAGGCCCTGGTGCGCCAGCTCCACGCCG
>NZ_JACTUZ010000317.1 GCF_014490445.1 Pseudoroseomonas ludipueritiae
GGCCGCGCTGTCGCTGCTGGGCGCGGGCTGGAGCGTCGCGCTGGCCGGCCGCCGCGCCGATGCGCTGGAGGCCACCATCGCCGCCGCCGGGGAGCATGGCTCCCGCTGCCTGGCCGTGCCGACCGATGTGAGCGAGCCGGAGGCGGTGAATGCCCTCTTCGCCGCCGTGAAGGAACGCTGGGGCCGCTGCGACCTGCTGTTCAACAATGCCGGGCGCGGCAGCCCGGCGGTGGATGTGGACGAGATCACGCTGGAAGACTGGTTCGGCACCGTGGCCGCCAACCTGAACGGCGCTTTCCTTTGCGCCCAGGCGGCCTTCCGCATGATGAAGCACCAGGACCCGCGCGGCGGCCGCATCATCAACAACGGCTCCATCAGCGCCCATGCGCCCCGGCCCTTCTCGGCGCCCTATACCGCCACCAAGCACGCCATCACCGGCCTGACAAAATCCCTCAGCCTGGATGGGCGGCGCTGGGACATCGCCTGCGGCCAGCTCGACATCGGCAATGCCGCCACCGAGATGACGCAGCGCATGACCAATGGCGTGCCCCAGGCCAATGGCACCACCATGGTGGAGCCGCGCATGGACGTGCGCCATGTGGGCGAGGCCGTGCTGCACATGGCCTCCCTGCCGCTGGAGGCCAATGTGCAGTTCATGACGGTGATGGCGACCAAGATGCCCTTCATCGGGCGCGGCTGAACCCGGGCGCCACAGGTTTTCACGGCCGGCATCCCGCCGGCCGTGGCCACCGCCAGAATACAGGAAAACAAAGACGAGGGCCGGTTCAGGAAAAGCCCCGGCAAAGCTGCCACAATATTACCTTCGAGCTTTTCCATCATCTTAACGCAAACGTGGAAGCCCTCAGCCGTTAAGGCGGCATGCGACGGCAACTTAGCCGTCAAAGAAAAAGAAGGGAGACTACGCATGCGGTCCGCTTCAACAGCCATGGCCCTCGCCGCCGCCCTGCTGATCGCCCCCGCCGCGATGGCGCAGGGGCAACAAGGCACCACCGGCTCGGGCAGCACCGGCACCACCACCCCGCCCGCCGCGGGCACGGCGCCCAGCACCGGCACCGGCACCGGCACGGGGACTGGCACCGGCATGGGCACGGGCACCACGGCCACTCCCGGCGCCGGCATGGGGACGGGTACGGACACGAACCGGGGCGCGGCCACACCGGGTACCGGCGCCGCTGGCACGGCCGGCAACAACGCCGCGCCGCGCGATTCCTCGCCGCCCACCACCACCACGCCCGCCGCCGGCGCCAACAGCTTCACCGAAGGCCAGGCACGCCGCCGCATCGAGGATGCGGGCTACACGGACGTGCAGGAGCTGAAGAAGGACGACAAGGGCGTCTGGCGCGGCCGCGCCATGCGCAACGGCACCCAGACCGATGTTGGCCTCGATTTCCAGGGCAAGGTCGTGACCGGCAACGCCGCGGCGCAATAAGCGCCGCGGCCCACGGAAACCCTGCAAGAAAGGTAGCGAGCCATGCAGAAGATCATCACGCGGATGTTCGACACCCGCGACCACGCCCTGGCCGCCGTGCGCGACCTGGAGGCGGCCGGCTTCTCCCATGACGACCTCGGCATCGTCGCCAGCAATTCCGACCGCAGCGGCGTGACGGATGTCCGCAAGGACCATGACACCGGCCATGCCTCCTCCGGCACCGGCATCGGCGCCACGCTCGGCACGCTGGTCGGCGGCGGCGCGGGCCTGGCGGCGGCGCTGGGCGCCATCGCCATCCCCGGCATCGGCCCCATCGTGGCGGCC
>NZ_JACTUZ010000318.1 GCF_014490445.1 Pseudoroseomonas ludipueritiae
AAGGCGCGCGCGCGGCGGAAACGCTGCGGCTGCTGGCGGTCGGCCAGCAGCGGGACGCGGAGCCCGGCCGCACTGCCTGGCTCGGCGAGGCGGCGGGCTGAGCCCCCGCGCGGCATGTTTTTCGTCCCGGGCCCGCTGTTGTGGCCCGCATGGAGAAAGGAAGCGAAATGATGAACTCTACCCAGGCAGCCGAGGAGGCGCGCCGCAAGGCCGCGGATGACGACCCGCCGGTGATGCTGTCCACCACCGATGCGGACCGGCTCTCCAGCCTCGCCGCCTCCGCCGCGCGGCGCAGCCCCGAGGTGGCGCAGCGCCTGCTCGCGGAGATCGACCGGGCGGATCTGCTGCCCCCCGATGAGCTGCCGCCCGATGTGGTGGCGATGTATTCCTATGTCGAATACCGCGACGAGGGCACGGGCGCGGCGCGCCAGGTGCAGCTCGTCTATCCGCATGAGGCCGATATCGCGCAGGGCCGGATTTCCGTGCTGACGCTGGTGGGGGCGGCGCTGCTGGGCCTGCGCGCCGGGCAGGCCATTCTCTGGCCGAAGCAGGACGGGCAGGAGCGGCGGCTGACGATCCTGCGGGTCTCGCCGCAATCCCTCGCGCCCCGGGCATGACGCGCCGCTAGGGCAATCAGGACGGCGCGGAAGGACAACGACCGGGCCGCAGCTGCGTTCAAGGCCAGTGGATCGGAATGGAGGAAATCCAGATGAAGCGGATCTTCTGTGGCGCGGCCATCGCCGTGCTGGCCCTGGCCGGCTGCGCCGAGACGCAGCGGGCGGCCGATACGACCGTGGCCGCCGCCAAGGCGCAGGTGAACCCGACGCTTTCCACCAGCGATGCCACCTTCATGACCACCGCGGCGCGGGGCGGCATGGCCGAGGTCCAGCTCGGCCAGCTGGCCCAGGCCAATGGCCGCTCCTCGGCCGTGAAGCGCTTCGGGGAACGGATGGTGCGCGAGCATGGGGAAGCCAACCAGGCCCTGATGGCCCTGGCCCAGCGCAAGCAGATCACGCCGCCGGACACGGCCGGCGCCGATAACCAGCAGGTCTACGACGAACTCTCCAGGCTGCGCGGCAGTGCCTTCGACCGTGCCTATGCCCAGGCCATGGTGCAGGCCCACCAGCGGGACCTGCAGGCCTATCAGGAAGAGGCGCAGAACGGCACGGATGAGGAGGTGAGGGCCTTCGCGGCGCGGCACGTTCCCATCCTGCAGGAGCATCTCCGCATGGCGCAGCAATTGCCGCAGCGCTGAGCCATGGCTGACTGATGGCCGGGCGCCGCCGCTCAGGGCGGCCCCCGGCCCAGCGGCCTGTCAGGAACGGCGGGCCGTGGTGGCGGTGCCGCCGGATGCCCGGCTTCCGGCGGCACGGTTCCCCCTGGGCGCCGAAACCTCCTCTGGCCGCCTGTTCAGGCCAAGGCTATGGTCATGCGCCACCTCCATTCGCCCTGGCGGCGGAGGTGCGGCGGGGCGGCGTGGTCATGGCAATGCAGGCTTGCATCATTCTGTCCCGTGGCAGGGACATCCGGCGGTGCCCCGAGGGGCGGATGCACGGCGCCCGCCCGGCCCTTCCGCCTGCATGATCTTTCCGGCTTTTCTGAGAACCCCCGCATGCGTCTCATTGTCACCGGCGGCGCCGGCTGATGCGCGCGTCCTGGCCGCCCCGCCCCCACCACCGGCCCCAGGCACAGGAACCATGACGGAAGCGACGACCATGAAGGGCATCATCCTGGCGGGCGGCAGCGG
>NZ_JACTUZ010000319.1 GCF_014490445.1 Pseudoroseomonas ludipueritiae
CGCCGGCGGCGTGGCGCTGCGCTGGCAGGAGAGGATGGCGCCGCGCCTGGGGCTGGAGCCCATCCGCGCCGCTGGCGGCGACTGGCTGGCCGGCCGCAGCGGCAACAGCCGCTACCAGATCCGCCGTTCCAATCGCGCCTATGGCGCGCTGCGGCTGCACCGGGCCGATGGCGCGGAGCAGGCCCTGGCTTTCCTGGAGGCGCTGATCCGGCTGCACGAGGCCACGTGGCGGGCGCGCGGCAAGCCCGGCGCCTTCGCCACGCCCTTCCTGCGCTGCTTCCACGAGGCGCTGATCCGCCGTGCCGCGCCGCGCGGGGAGCTGGACATGCTGCGCATCGAGGCCGATGGGAAGGATGTCGGTTATCTCTATAACTTCCGCATGCGCGGGCATGTGCATGCCTATCAGAGCGGGTTGGACCATGCCGGCGCCGGGCCGCACCAGAAGCCCGGCCTGACCTGCCATGCCCTGGCCATCGAGCACGCCCTGGCGCGGGGCGACAGCGTCTATGATTTCCTGGCCGGTGCCGACCGCTACAAGCGCAGCCTGGCCAGCGCCGAATTGCCGCTGATCTGGGCGGAGATGGTGCCGCGCTGGTCGGCGCTGGGCGTCGCGGCCCGGCTGCGCGGCCTGCTGCGGCGAAGCTAGAAGCGGGCTCACGGCGCGAATTCCATCAGCACGCGGGGCAGCAGCCTTTCTGGCGGCGGCGGCGGGGGTGCCTGCCGCATCCGCCGCAGGGCCATGGCGCCGAAGGGGTCGCGCCACCAGCGCGGGCTGCGATCGGCCGGCGCCTCGGCCAGCCAGGAGAGGGCCAGGGCATCGGCCTCGGGCGGCATGGAGGCGAAGCCGGCCTGGGCGGGGTCGTAGATCACCTGGCGCAGCGCCGGCCATTGCAGCCGCCCGCGCGCCTGTTGCAACTGCCGGCGCCAGTAGCGGCGCAGGTCGCTCCAGCGCCAGGGGCGCAGCACGGGGCCTTCCCAGGTCGCGCGCGGCTCCACCACGATCAGCCGGGGCTGCCAGTCGCCGCCATGGGCGTCGAGGTCATGCAGCAGGAGGGAGGAGAGCAGCCCGTCGCCCCGGTAGAAATTCAGCGGCAGCCGCAGGCCCTGCGCCGCCATGCGTTCCACGAAGCTGCCGCGCAGCATGAAGAGCGAGCCATGCAGGCCCGGCTGCTCCAGCATCTGCCGCCGCAGCAATGCCGCGCTGCGCCCGGTGCTCGGCACCGCCGCGGCGCCACTGGCTTCCGGTGCATCGCGCAGCGCCTGGGCCAGCAGGCGCAGGGAATCCGGCGTGATGGCGGCATAAGCATCCACGAAGGCATGCAGGGGCGCCGCCACCCGCAGGCGGTGGATATACTGGTTGAGCGCGTTGGACTTATCGGCCTGCGGGATCAGCGCGATGCGGCCCCGCAGCCCGAGCCGCCGCATCGCCGCCGTGGCCACTTCGGGCGAGGCATCGGTGCTGCCGTTCAGCACCACCGTCACGTCGGTGGCCTGACCCTGCCCGGCGCGCGCCAGGGCCTCCAGGCAACGGGGCAGATGAGCCGCCTCGTTATAGGCGAAGACCGCGATGGCGCAGTCCGCCGGCCGCGCCCGCGCCGCCTGTTCCGCCACGCGCTCCAGGGTCTGCATGGTCAGCTCCCCCGCAGGGCGGCCAGCCGGCGGCCCATCCGCAGCCGGCCCGCCACGCGCCGCAGCAGGCCGAGCATGTCG
>NZ_JACTUZ010000032.1 GCF_014490445.1 Pseudoroseomonas ludipueritiae
GGCAGGCCGATCACCCGTGCCTCCGGCATGGCCACCGCCAGCGCCGGCGCCATGCTGTCGCAGATGGCCAGCCGCAGCCGCCCCGCGCCCGCCCGCAGCGCGGCGGTGCCGGAAAGCAGCACGGCGCCCGGCACTTCCTCGCTGCCGCCGGCCACCAGCACGCTGCCGCGCGCATCCTTGCTGCCGCCACCATCATGTTTCGGCAGCGGCATACCGCGCAGCAGGGCGGCATCCACCGGTGTCGTGGCGCTCATCGCGGCGCGCCGCCATGCGGCTCGGCGGTGGTCTCGGTACCCTCCCGCACCAGTGGCGTGGTGATGTTGTAGTGCCGCAGCACCATGCCGCCATCCGGGCCATGCGCGCCATCGAAGGCATATTCCGTCAATCCGCAATTGGCGATGTCGCCTTCGCGGTCGATGGCCAGGATCTCCTCCTCCGTCAGCCCTTCCAGCAGATAGCGCAGGCAGAGCACCACCACCTGATGCCCCACGATCAGCACGCGCCGCCCGCCATGCCGCAGGCAGATGCTGTCCAGCGCCGAGCGCAGCCGCAGGATCACGTCGCACCAGCTCTCGCCCCCCGGCGGCCGGTGGTAGAACTTGCCCAGGGAGCGGCGGAAGGCGGCCTGCTCCGGAAAATGCTCGGCGATGCCATGCGTGGTTAGGCGGTCCAGCACGCCGAATTCCTTTTCACGCAGCCGCTCATCCAGCAGGAAGCCGATCCTGTCCCCCTCCAGCCCCGCCTCGCGCCGGATCAGCTCCGCCGTGTGGCGTGCCCGGCGATAAGGCGAGGCGAAGATCACCTCCGGCCGCTCCTCCGCCGGCAGGCCGCCGAACCAGCGGCCCAGGGCGCGGGACTGCTCCTCCCCCAGCGCGCTCAGCGGCACGTCCACGTCGCGCTCGGCGATGTCGATGCGCGCCTGCCGCGCCGCCTGCGCCGCCGCGCGCGCGACATTGCCCGCACTTTCGCCGTGCCGGACAATCCAGAGCCGGTCGGGCCATCCCTGCTGCATGCCAAGGCGCTCCCTGTGCTGTTTCGCGGAAGGGCAACGCGCGACATGGCTGGAGGTGTCGGAAAGGTTGAGGGAATGAATTCCCTCAAACTCCCTTCTTTCTTTTTTCGAGTTTTCAGGCGCGCCTGCGGCGGCACCTTTCACGCACGGCACGCGTGAGGGCTTGGCCATCCGGCGACTGCGGTTCAGCCCGCATGGCCTTCATGGAAGACATCACGGCGCCGACCGCCTGAGCCCGAACCCGCTCGAAGAAAAAAGAAGGGGGTCCGGGGGAATTCATTCCCCCGGCCTTCAGGTCCCGCAGAAAGTCTGCTGCACCATTTCCGCCGGCTCTGGCGGCAGGGAGAAGCTTTCCCGCCCCGGCTGGTCCTCGAAGGG
Organism: Pseudoroseomonas ludipueritiae; assembly: GCF_014490445.1. Taxonomy (GTDB): domain Bacteria; phylum Pseudomonadota; class Alphaproteobacteria; order Acetobacterales; family Acetobacteraceae; genus Pseudoroseomonas; species Pseudoroseomonas ludipueritiae. Next base: position 1,391 of record NZ_JACTUZ010000032.1, read on the forward strand.
GCGGGAGAGCACGTCGAGCAGCGTTTCGAAAGGCCCGTAGTCACCGAAGGAGACAGCGGCGTTCAGGGCCGCCTCCACCCGGTGGTTGCGCGGGATGAAGAGCGGGTTCACCGCGCGCAGGGCGGCGGCGCGGGCCTCGGGGGTTGCCTGCTCCCGCTCCAGCCGCTGGCGCCAGCGGGCGGCCCAGTCGTCATAACCGGCGGGGTCGGAGAAGAGTGCGCGGGCCGCTGCGTCGTCGCCCAAGGCTGCGCCGCAGAGGGCGCGGAAGGTCAGGGTGAAATCCGCCTTCTGCGCCGCCATCAGGTCCAACAGGGCCTGGGCCAGGGCCACGTCGCCTTCCTCCGCCGAGGAAAGGCCGATCTTGCGGCAGAGGCCGGTATTCCAGGCATCCTCGAAGCGCGGTGCGAAGCCGGTCAGTGCCTGGCGGGCGGCGGCCAGGGCGGCCTCATCATCCTCCGCCAGCAGCGGCAGCAGGCATTCGGCCAGGCGCGCCAGGTTCCACTGCACCACCGGCGGCTGGTTGCCGTAGGCGTAACGGCCGTAATAGTCGATGGAGGAGAAGACCGTCGCCGGGTCATAGGCATCCATGAAGGCGCAGGGGCCGTAGTCGATGGTCTCGCCCGAGATGGTGGTGTTGTCGGTGTTCATCACGCCATGGATGAAGCCGATGAGCATCCAGCGGGCGACCAGGTCGGCCTGCGCCGCCACCACGGCTTCCAGCAGCGCGAGGTAGCGGTTGGGTGCCGCGGCGACCTGCGGGTAGTGGCGGTCGATGCAGTAGTCGGCCAGCAGGCGCACCGCCTCCTCATCCCCGCGCGCGGCGAAATACTGGAAGGTGCCGACGCGGATATGGCTGGCGGCGACGCGCGTCAGCACGGCGCCCGGCAGTGCGGTCTCGCGCCGCACCGTCTCCCCGGTGGTGACGGCGGCGAGCGCCCGGGTGGTGGGGATGCCGAGCGCCGCCATGGCCTCGGCCACGATGTATTCGCGCAGCACCGGGCCCAGCGCGGCGCGGCCGTCGCCCTGGCGGGAAAAGGGCGTGGGGCCGGAGCCCTTGAGCTGGATGTCGCGCCGCTGGCCGTCGCGCCCCAGCACCTCGCCCAGCAGGATGGCGCGGCCGTCGCCCAATTGTGGGGAAAAGCCGCCGAACTGGTGCCCGGCATAGGCCTGGGCGATGGGCTCGGCACCGGGCGGGATGCTGTTGCCAGCCAGGATGGCGACGCCCTCGGGGCTGGCCAGGGCGGCGGGGTCCAGGCCCAGGCTTTCCGCCAGCGCGGCATTCACCCGCACCAGGGCGGGGGCGCGCACCGGGGTAGGGTTCAGCCGGGCGAAGAAGCGCTCCGGCAGGCGCGCGTAGCTGTTGTCGAACACAAAGCCGGGCATGCGGTCAGTCCTTGGAAGCCGTCCCGCCGGGGAGGCAGCGGGGATCATTCATGGATGGGGCGATGCCCCGGGCATGGATGGGGCGGTGCCCCGGGGCCGGCGTCAATGCTCCAGTGCCGGGCAGCACCGCCCCGGCTGGGCTGGCCAGGGGCACGACGCCTTTCTCCAGCAGGCCGGAGGCCCGCCGCGCGTCAGGCGTGAACGGGGCCGGTGCCCCGCCGCATCAGGCGCCGCCAATGCCCTTGTTGACGATGCCGGTGCCGCGGCAGGCCTCGCAGGCACGGCCTTCGACGCGGCCGGTGCCCTGGCACTCGGGGCAGATGTCGTCGCCTGTGCCCTCAGTGCCCACGGGGGCATCGTCGCCAGGCTTGCCGGAGGTGCCGGCGGAGTTGGGGGAGGACGTGCCGGTCATGGTCGCTCCACTTTCTGCTGGGTAGAAGCCAAACGCCGGAAGCCGCCGGCTGTTGCGAGCCGGAGGCGATGCTGCGTTGCGGCAAAGCCTGATGGCAGGGGGCAACCCGGCGCCGGCCGGGCGGTTGAATCGGCCAGGCCGGTGCGACACCGCTGCCGGCTGCCCCACCCATGCCCGACAGCAGGAAGCCCATGGAACCGCAGACCCAAGGCCGCGTCGTCGTCATCACCGGCGCTTCCAGCGGCATCGGCCGCGCCACCGCCCTGGCCTTCGCGCGGCAGGGCGCGCGGCTGGTGCTGGCCGCCCGCCGCACGGAGAAGCTGGAGGAAGCCGCCCGCGCCTGCGAGGCCGCCGGCGGCACCGCCCTGGCCGTCACCACCGACGTGACGGAGGAAGCGCAGGTGGAGGCGCTGGGCCGCGCGGCGCTGGAACGCTTCGGGCGCATCGACCTCTGGTTCAACAATGCCGGCGTCGGCGTCTTCGGCCGGCTGGAATCCATCCCCGCTGAGGCCTGGCGGCGGGTGATCGAGGTGAATGTCTTCGGCTACATGCACGGCGCCCGGGTGGCGATGCGGCAGTTCCGCGCCCAAGGGCATGGCACGCTGGTGCAGAACGCCTCCATCGTTGGCATCACCGCCAAGCCCGACAGCACCGCCTATGCCACCAGCAAATGGGCCATCCGCGGCTTTTCCGAGGCGCTGCGGCAGGAGGTGCTGGACCAGCCCGGCATCCATGTCTGCACCGTGCTGCCCTCGGTGATCGACACGCCCTTCTTCCAGCACGCCGCCAATTTCAGCGGCCGCAGCGTGCGCGCGGCGCCCCCGGTCTATACCGCCGAGGAAGTGGCCGATGCGGTGCTGGGCCTGGCCGAGCGGCCGCAGGACGAGGTGATCGTGGGCGGCTTCGGCAAGCTGGCCGCCGCGCAGAAACAGATGGCGCCGCATCTGACAAGCTGGATGACCGGCCGCCTGCTGCATCGCGGCTTCCTGTCCGACCGCCCCAGCGGCGAAAGCACCGGCGGGCTGTTCGAGCCCGCGCGGGACGAGATGGGCGTGGAAGGCGGCTGGCGCGCCCGGCCGGAAAGCGGCGGCGCACCGCTGGCCGCCGCCACCTCGATCGCGGCGCTTTCGGTGGAGATGGCCTCCATCCCCTTCCGCATGGCCGATCTCAGCATGACCACCGGCTTCCGCATGCTGGAAGCCATGCAACCGGCCCTCAAACCCGGGCCGGTGTCGCGTTGAAGGCGCGCGCATGCTGAACGCATTGGTGCTCTCGGGCGGCGTCGCGCTCGGGGCTTTCGAGGCTGGCATCTGCGCCGCGCTGGAGGCGGAAGGCGCGCCGCGCCCGGATTGGGTGGCAGGTGCCTCGGCCGGGGCGGTAAATGCCGCCATCTTCGCCGGCAATCCGCCAGAACTGCGCGCGGCCCGGCTGCGGCAGTTCTGGGAAGACATGGCGGAGGACCCGGTGCCGGGCTTCTCCCTGTTCTTCGGCGCGCCGCCCGACGGCCTGCTGCGGCGGGCGCATAACCGCGCGGCGGCGCTGCAAAGCCTGCTCTTCGGCCGCCCCGGCCTGTTCACGCCCCGCCTTTCGCTGGAAGCGCTGCTGGGGCAGGCATCCTCGCTCTACGACCTCACGCCCCTGCGCCGCCGCCTGCCGGAGCTGGTGGATTTCGACCGCCTCAACAACGGCACCATGCGCGTCACCCTGGTGGCCGTCGATGTCGCCACCGGGGAGCGCCTGGTCTTCGACACCGCCCACGGCACGCGCATCGGGCCGGAGCATGTGGTGGGCTCCTGTGCCCTGCTGCCGCTCTTCGCGCCCGTGGAGGTGGAAGGGCGGCTGCTGGGGGATGGCGGGCTGGCCTCCAACGCGCCGGTGGACCTGGTGCTGGAGGAAGGCGGGGGGGAGATGCTCTGCATCCTGGCGGAACTCTTCGCCGCCGCCGGCCGGCCGCCGGGCAATCTTTCGGGCTCGCTGGCGCGGGCGGGGGATCTGGCGCTGGGCAACCAGACGCAGCGGCTGCTGGAAGGCCATGCCCGGCTGCTGCGGCTGCGCGAATCCCTGCACCGCCTCGCCGCCCTGGTGCCGGAGGAGCGCCGCGCCGAGCCGGAGGTGGCGGCCCTGCTGGCCGAGGCCGCGCCCCCTGCCCGCGCCACGGTGCTGCGCATCGGCTATCGCGCGCCGCCGGACGAGGCCGGGGCGGGCAAGCTCTTCGACTTCTCCCGCGCCACCACCGCCGACCGTTGGAAGGCCGGGGAAGAGGCCCTGCGCCGGGGGTTGCGCAAGCTGGCGGAAGCGCCGGCACCCGGGCCGGGGCTGGCGCTGCATGAGGTGGAAAGCTGAGGGTTGGGCCGGGCACGGGGGGGGCGCGGTGCAACGCCGGCCCTGGAAGGGGGTTTCGGCCATGCTGGCCGCCGCCGGCCTTCACGGCGGCGGCAGTGGAGGAAGCACCATGCCCCAGACCCCGCCGATCAACACCCCCGGCACGGAGGAGCCCGCCGCGCCGCAGACAGCCGAGAATACCTGCCGCCGCTGCGGCGGCAGCGGCAAGCTGGACAACAAGCCCTGCCCCGCCTGCGATGGCCGGGGCACCGTGACCGTGACGGTAGGGGACGCCTGAGCCGCGGTTCGCATCCCGGCGGCCACGCAGGGCCGCCGGGTCCATGAGAAGGCAAGCCGCCGGCGGGGCCTGAGGGGGGCACGCCGCCGGCTCCTGGCTCAGTGGCCGCTGGACACCCCGGTATGCCACACCGTGCTGGAGCGTATCTCCGTCGCACTGGCGGCGCGGCGCGGCAGCAGCGGCGTCGGACCTTGGATGCCTTCCAGGGGCGCGAAGAAATATTCCACCGGCACGTTCAGCAGGCGGGCGCAGAGATAAAGCCGGCCCGGGCTGATGCGCGTGCGCCCTGCCTCATACTTGTGGATCAACTGCGTCGAGACGCCGAGGCTGGCGGCCAGCTGCATCTGGGTGATCTGGCGCTCCATCCGCAGCAGGCGCAGGCGCTTCGCCACATGCGCGTCGACCGTGGAGGCACCGGGCCCTCCCGTGCTCGTTGAACCGCTTCCCATGCCACCGCCTTTCCTTGTTCTCGCCTTGTGTCGGCCCGCAGGAAGGCAGCCGGCCGCGGTGCCAGGATGTCTCGCGGCGGGCTGTGCGTAACAGTCGAGATGCACCGGGAAAGGTCGTCGCCCAGGGCGGGGAAGCGGCCCTTTGTCGCGTTTTGTCAGAACCGCTGCCGGATGGCACATCCGGAGCTTCCGTTTCACTTGCGTTCCTCGCAAGCGCCTCCAGATGCCGAAAGGCGCGGCTCAAGCATAAGCCAAGCCAAGCTGTAGCTTCGCGCTATGTTTCAAAGTGGCATTGGAGAGGCCGAATGCAACCGTGAGTAATGAGCCCTCACCAGCATCGCTTGCGTGCAAGGTAAATTAGGGCTCTTTGGACCAGCTTCAGCTAGAGAATTTCCCGTATAAGGTGCAAACCTGTCACAGATTCCAGCAAAAGTGCTGATAATGAGAGCAAAATTCGCTGAACAGTTGCGGGCTTTCTGGCGCATCAACACATTCACCGTTAGTTGAACGATACCGAAGCATGTGACGACCCACACAGAGGCGGGGATGAGACGATCAGAGGGACGATCCAGCGGCGAAGGACGCCCTGATTCACCGCATCGGTCTTCCGCCGGTCAGGCCGGTGCCTTTACCCGCCGTCCCGCCGAGAAGGCGCAGCCACTGTGGCAGGCCTGGCCGCAGGTCACCCTCGCCGGCTTCTGCCTGATCCTGGCCGCCCTGCTCTGGACCGTCCTGGCCCTGCAATGGACCAGCCGCCAGCAGCGCGCGGCGCAGGAAGCGGAGATGACCCGGGCCTCCGCCCATATCGAGCAGGCGCTGACTGACGCGCGGCAGCGCGCTTCCAGCCTCGCCACCCTGGCCAGCCAGTTGCTGGGCGATACCCGCTCGCCGATGCAGCGCGCCGCCCTTGAGGCTTCGCTGGAAGCCGCGCTCTCCGTCTCCGGCGGCAGCCTGGATGGCATCCGGCTGCTCGATTCCAGTGGCCGCTCCATTCTGACGGTGGGCGAGGTCTTCGCCGGGCCAGCGCCCATGGAGCGGGGCCTTGCCCTGCCGGCGCTGCTCTGGAACCAGGATGCGCTGGTGCTGGCCGGCACCCTGCCCCCGGCACCGGCGCGGCAGGGCCACAGCTACCAGGCGACGCTGCGCCCCTCGGTGCTGACCCATGCCATAGGCACCGCGCTGGACAGCCGCGCCGCGGGCACGGGCGCCAGCCATGCCGCCCTGATGCTGCATGACGGCATGCTGCTGGAGGTGACGCAAAGCGCCCTCCGGCAGCTCGCCACCCTCTCCGGCCCTGCTTCCGGCCGCGACGTGCCGGCCCTGCTCTCCGCCGGGGCGGGGATGGTGAACCGGCTGGTGGCGCCCCTGCCGGCGGTGAATGCCACGCTGGTGCTGGAAAGCCCGGCCATGCCGGCCGATGGCGGACCGCGCCAGCTGGTGCTGCTCTCCGGCGCTTCGCTGGTGGCGTTGCAGCTCGGCACCACGCTGCTGCTGCTGTTCTGGATCGGGCGGCACCTGCGGCGGATGCGCCTGCGCCATGCCGAGGAAACCGCCCATATCCGCGACCACGCGCTGCGCAGCATCAAGGACATGCTGGGCTCGCTGCCCGCCACCCTCTATCGCGCCGAACTCTTCGCCGACCGCTCGCTCTCCATCACCAGCATGAGCGAGAATGTGGAAAGGCTGACCGGCTTCGACCAGGCCGCCATGCTGCGCCCCAATGCCTGGCGCGATCGCGTGCCGGCCTCCGACCAGGCGGTGCTGGCCCAGCATCTCGACACGCTCTACCGCGAGGGCGAATCCTCCGCCGAATATCGTTTCCACCATGCCGATGGCCGCGTCATCTGGCTGCGGGCGCAGGCGCGCATCCTGGCGGTGGGGCAGCATGGCGGCGCCGATGTCATGGGCTATCTCGCCGATATCTCCAGCGAGAAGATGCTGCAGGCCCAGGCGGTCGCCAGCGCCAAGCTGGCGACGCTCGGCCGCATGGCCTCGGCGCTGGCGCATGAGATCACCCAGCCCATCAGCGTCATGATGCTGGCCGCCGAGAACGCGCTGGACGCGCATGAAACGGAAGGCCGCGCCGCCTTGCCGGTGATGGTCTCCAAGCTCAACCGCATCCTGGAGCAGACGCAGCGGGCGCAGAGCCTGGTGGAGCACCTGCGTGTCTTCGGCCGTGCCAATGACGGCGCCACCGAGGCGGTGGACCTGGTGAAGGCGCTGGACGGCGCCCTGCTGCTGAGCGCCAGCGTGCTGAAGCGCGCCGGCGTGGAGGTGGAGAACCTGGTGCCGTCCCGGCTGCCGCTGGTCTCGGCCAATCAGGTGATGTTGGAGCAGGTGATCATGAACCTGGTCATCAATGCCCGCGACGCCATGCTGCGCGTACCGGATGCCCAGCGCCGCCTGACGCTCCGCGCCAGCGAGATCAGCGGCCGGCGCGTCGAGCTGCGCGTCACCGATACCGGCCGCGGCCTCTCCCCCAAGGTCATGGCCCGGCTTTTCGAGCCCTTCTTCACCACCAAGCCCGCCGGGCAGGGCATGGGCCTCGGCCTGTCCATCTGCCACGGCATCATCCGCTCCTTTGGCGGTGAGATCACGGGCGAGAATGTCGAGGGCGGCGCCGCCTTCTCCATCCGCCTGCCGATCGCCGAAGCCATCGAGGCCGAACCGGACCCCTCCTGCCAGAGCACTTCCAGGGAAAGCCAGCCATCATGAACGCCGAGTCGCAGACCAGCAGCATCCCACCCCCGCGCGTCACCGCCACCGAGGCACTGGTCTATGTCATCGACGACCAGCGCGAATGGGCGGACGAGCTTTCCTCCATTGTCGGCCGCTACGGCTACCGCATCCGCACCGGCTACGACTGGCAGGACCTGGAAAGCCTGCTGGCCAGTGAGCAGCCGGACGCCATCCTGCTGGACCAGCACCTGGGCAAGGTCGACACCGTCTCCCGCCTGGCGCAGCTGCGGCAGATGACGCGCGCCGCCATCATCGTCATCACCGCCAACAACAGCGAGGTGGACCGCGTGCTGGGGCTGGAGACCGGCGCGGACGACTTCATCGTCAAGCCCGTCTCGGGGCGCGAGGTGATCGCCTGGCTGCGCGCCCGCCTGCGCCGCCCCAGCGAGCTGCCGCCCGAGGCGCCGGGCTGGCGCTTCGTGGAGCAGACGCGCAGCCTCTTCCGCCCCGATGGCCAGCCCATCCACCTGACCACGGCGGAATTCGAGCTGCTGCAGGCGCTGGTGCGCAACCAGGGCCAGCCGGTCTCGCGCGAGGATCTCTCCAAGCTGGCCTTCGGCCGTGCCTGGCGCTTCGGCGACCGTTCGGTGGACAACGCGATCGTGGTGCTGCGCCGCAAGCTGGGGGATGAGCGGGTGGATGGCTGCATCCGCACCGTGCGCGGCGTGGGCTATGTCTTCGTGGGATTTCCCTGAGCGTCCGCTCCAGCCGGAGCCAGCCGTCACGCCGCCAAACCGAAATCTGATATAGCAGGACTCGACGGCTACCCCGCCGCGCTCCCATCATGTTCCTCGACCGCGGCGCCGCATCGCGCCGGCCCAGGTTCAGGGAGAAGCAACCATGAGCGTTACCGGCGAGATGCTGATCGGCGCCACCGCCCTGCGCGGCGGCGACAGCGAGATCCGCGCCACCAACCCCGCCACCGGCGAGCAGATGGACCCCGCCTTCGGCGGCGGCGGCGCGGCGGAGGTGGACCGCGCCTGCGCCCTGGCCGCCGCCGCCTTCGATACCTACAGCAACACCGCGCCCGGGCAGCGCGCCGCCTTCCTGGAAGCCTGTGCCCAGGCCATCATGGATATCGGCGACGAGCTGATCGACCGCGCCTGCGCCGAAAGCGGCCTGCCACGCGGCCGCATCGAGGGCGAGCGCGGCCGCACCGTCGGCCAGCTCCGCCTCTTCGCCTCCGTGGTGCGGGAAGGAAGCTGGATCGAGGCCCGCATCGACCCCGCCATGCCCGCCCGCCAGCCGCTGCCGCGCTCCGACCTGCGGCAGCGCCATGTGGCGCTGGGCCCGGTGGCGGTCTTCGGCGCCTCCAACTTCCCCCTCGCCTTCTCGGTGGGCGGCGGCGACACGGCCTCGGCGCTCGCCGCTGGCTGCCCGGTGGTGGTGAAGGCGCATTCGGCGCATCCCGGCACCTCGGAACTGGTGGGCCGCGCCATTCAGAAGGCGGTGCAGCAATGCGGCCTGCCGGAAGGCGTCTTCAGCCTGCTTTTCGGCAGCGGCGGCACGCTGGGCAGCGCCCTGGTGGCGGACCCGCGCATCAAGGCCGTGGGCTTCACCGGCTCCCGCTCCGGCGGCACGGCGCTGATGAAGATCGCGGCCAACCGCCCCGAGCCCATCCCGGTCCATGCCGAGATGAGCAGCATCAACCCGGTCTTCCTGCTGCCGGCCGCCATGGCCAAGCGGGCGGAAGCCATCGGCAAGGGCTTTGTCGGCTCCCTCACCATGGGCGCGGGGCAGTTCTGCACCAATCCCGGCCTGGTGCTGGGCGTGGAGGACGACAGGCTGAAGACCTTCCTCGACGCCTCCCGCGTCGCGCTCGAAGCCAGCGGGGCGCAGACCATGCTGACGCCCGGCATCTACAAGGCCTATGAGGAAGGCGTCTCCCGCCTCTCCACCAACAACCGGGTGGAGACGGTGGCCGAGGGCAAGCCGGCCGAAGGCGGCCCCTACCAGGGCCGCGCCGCGCTTTTCACCACCACGGCGCAGCATTTCAACGAGGACGAGACGCTGCTGGAAGAAGTCTTCGGCGCCTCCTCCCTGGTGGTGCGCTGCCCGGATGTGGAAACCATGATCGCCGCGGCGGAAAAGCTGGAAGGCCAGCTGACCGCCACCATCCTGATGGAGCCCGAGGACCTGGAACTGGCCAGGAAGCTGGTGCCGGTGCTGGAGCGCAAGGTCGGCCGCATCCTGGTCAACGGCTACCCCACCGGCGTCGAGGTCGGGCATGCCATGGTGCATGGCGGCCCCTTCCCCTCCACCTCGGACAGCCGCACCACCTCGGTCGGCTCGCTCGCCATCCGCCGCTTCCTGCGCCCGGTCTGCTACCAGGACTTCCCGCAGGACCTGCTGCCGGAAGCGCTGCGCGACGGCAACCCGTTGGGCCTGTGGCGGCGCACGGACGGCGAGCTGGGGAAGAACTAAGCACTTCCAGCCGGTGCCAGGAGGGGCGCTGCCCCTCCCGGACTCACCCCGCTGGGGGAACTGAGTTCCCCCAGGCCCCCACATTCATTTTTAAAAGTTCACATGGGTTGAGGCCGCAGTCGCCGGAGGTCCATGACCTCCGGCGCAACCCGGCGTTCAAAGCCGTGAATGTCGGGGTCCGGGGTGGTTCAACCACCCCGGCGGGGTTCCAAGGGGCAGCGCCCCTTGGCCCTCAGCCTTCAGCCCCGGCGCAGGAAATTCGCGAAGGCTTCCAGCGTCGCGTCGCTGACGTGATGTTCCAGGCCTTCCGCATCGCTTTCCGCCACATCCGGCGGCACGCCCACGGCCTTCAACAGGTCCACCACCACCCGGTGGCGGGTGCGCACCTTGTCTGCCAGGGCGTGGCCTTCCGGCGTCAGGAAGACACCGCGATAGGGGCGCGAATGCGCCAGGTTCAGCGCCTTCAGCCGCGCGATGCTCTTGATGGCCGTGGCATGCGAGACGCCAAGCCGGCGCGCCAGGTCGGTGGGCCGGGCCTCGCCATGCTCGCGCAGCAGGTCGTCGATCAGCTCGACGTAATCCTCCAGCACCGCCGAGGCACGGCCGGCGCGCGCCGAGGCATGGCGGGCGGCCTGCGTGTCTTCGCCTGCCCGCTCATCGGGGGCTGGAGGCTGCGGAAGGGTCGGGCTGGTCATGAGGGCCGCAAGATGCCGCAGCGCGGCAGGTGGTGCAACCAGCGGTGAAGATACGGCTTAGGCTCTTGAATGTAGCACAGGCTACATGCTTATCATGGCACCATAGATGCATGTACGACGCACAGGAGGAAGATTCATGTTCACCGCGCGCCTGTCCCGCCGCCTTGCCTTGCCGGCCTTGCTGGGCGCCACGCTGCTGGCCGCCGCCCCGGCCTGGGCGCAAGGCAATGCGCAGCAGGCCGCGCCCCGTCCGCTGCGCGTCGTCACCACCTTCACCATCCTGCAGGATATGGCGCAGAACGTGGCGGGAGAGGCGGCGGTGGTGGAATCCATCACCCGCCCCGGCGCCGAGATCCATGACTACGAGCCGACGCCGCAGGATGTGGTGAAGGCGCAGTCGGCGGACCTGGTGTTGTGGAACGGCATGGGGCTGGAGCGCTGGTTCGAGCGCTTCTTCCAGCGCGTGAAGAATGTGCCCTCGGCCGTGCTGACCGAGGGCATCGCGCCGGTGGAGATCACCGAGGGCCCCTATGCCGGCCGCGCCAATCCGCATGCCTGGATGTCGCCGGCAAATGCGGTGGTTTACGTAGAAAACATCCGCAAGGCCCTGTCTGCCGCCGACCCCGCCAATGCGGCGGTCTATGCCGCCAATGCCGCGCATTACGCCGAACAGCTCCGCGCTCTGGATGCGCCGATCCGCCAGAAGCTCGCCGCCATCCCCGAGGCGCGGCGCTGGCTGGTGAGCTGCGAGGGCGCCTTCTCCTACCTGACGCGGGACTATGGGCTGCGGGAACTCTACCTCTGGCCCATCAATGCCGAGGAAGAAGGCACCCCGCGCCAGATCCGCCGCGCCGTGGATACCGTGCGGCAGCAGCGCATCCCGGCGCTCTTCTGCGAAAGCACCGTCAGCGACCGCGCCATGAAGCAGGTGGCGCGGGAAGCGAACTCGCGCTTCGCCGGCGTGTTGCATGTGGACAGCCTGACCGCCGCCGATGGCGAGGCGCCCACCTTCCTGCGCCTGCTGGAAAACAATGCCGCCACCATTCTGGCCGGCTTCACCGAAGGACGCTGACATGGCCGATGGCTCCCTCGCCTGCCCCGCCGCCGCGCCACCTGCTTCCTGGCGCGGCTGGCTGGGCGCCGCCCCCGCCATCCCCGCCGCCGCGGCGGTGACGGACCTGGCGGTGGAAGGCATCAGCGTCGCCTATCCCAATGGCCATGTGGCGCTGCGCGAGGCCAGCCTGCGGCTGGGGGCGCCCACCATCTGCGGGCTGCTCGGCGTCAATGGCGCCGGCAAGTCCACGCTGTTCAAGGCCATCATGGGCATGGTGCGGCCGGCGGCCGGCACGGTGCGGATCGGCGGCATGGCGGTGTGGCAGGCACAGAAGCTGAACCGCGTCGCCTATGTGCCGCAAAGCGAGGAAGTGGACTGGGACTTTCCCGTCTCGGTCCGCGATGTCGTGATGATGGGCCGCTACGGCTACATGAACCGCCTGCGCATTCCCCGCGCCGCCGACCGCGCGGCGGTGGAGCAGGCCCTGCTGCGCGTCGGCATGCAGGATTTCGCGGACCGCCAGATCGGCCAGCTTTCCGGCGGGCAGAAGAAGCGCGTCTTCCTGGCCCGCGCCCTGGCGCAGGATGGGCGGCTGATCCTGCTGGACGAACCCTTCGGCGGCGTCGATGTCACCACGCAGGAGCAGATCATGCAGTTGCTGCGGGAATTGCGGGAGGAAGGCCGGATCATCCTGGTCTCCACCCATGACCTCGGCAGCGTGCCGCTCTTCTGCGACAGCGTGGCGCTGGTGAAGGGCACCGTGCTGGCCGCCGGCCCCACCGAGACCACCTTCACCACTGCCAACCTGGCCCGCGCCTTCGGCGGCAGCACCCAGGCGCAGGCCTCGGGTGGGGTGACGCTGGCGCCGGGGCCGGACGGGCAATCGCTGGTGCTGGGCGCGGATGGGCAGGTGCTCGGCCGCCTGCAGGCGCTGGAGGGCTGAGCGGTGCTGGAGCCCTTCGCCTATGAATACATGCGCCAGGCCATGCTGGTTTCGGCGCTGATCGGCGCGGTCTGCGGGCTGCTCTCCTGCTTCGTGGCGCTGAAGGGCTGGTCGCTGCTGGGGGATGCGCTTTCCCATGCCGTGGTGCCGGGGGTGGCGCTGGCCTGGATCCTGGGCCTGCCCTTCGCGCTGGGCGCCTTCGCCTCCGGCCTGCTGGCCGCCTGGGTCATGGGTTTTATTCGCCGCAACAGCCGTATCCGGGAGGATGCGGCGATCGGCGTGGTCTTCACCGCCTTCTTCGGTATCGGGCTGGTGCTGCTGACGCTCTGGCCCAGCAATATCCGGCTGCGCACCATCATCTTCGGCAATGTGCTGGGCATCGCGCCGGAGGATGTGGTGCAGATGCTGATCGTCGCCGGCGGGGTGCTGCTGGTGCTGGCGCTGCGCGGGCGGGACATGATGCTCTGGGCCTTCGATGCAACGCATGCGCGGGCCATCGGCCTGGATACGCGGCTGTTGCAGACGCTGCTGCTGGGCAGCGTCGCCGCCGTGGCCGTGGCCGCCATGGTGGCGGTGGGCGCGGTGCTGGTGATCGCCATGCTGGTGGCGCCGGGCGCCACCGCCTATCTGCTGACCGACCGTTTCGGGCGCATGATGGGCATCGCCACCGCCATCGGCGCCGGCACCGCCTTTCTGGGTGCCTGGATCAGCTACTTCCTGGATGGCTCCACCGGCGGCGTCATTGTCAGCCTGCAGGCGCTGGTCTTCCTGGTGGCACTGGTCGCCGCGCCGCGCCATGGCCTGCTGGCCGCCCGCCGCGCCCGCCGCACCGCCATGCAGGAGGCCGCATGATCGAGACCCTCATCGCCCCCTTCACCCATGCCTTCATGCTGGAGGCCATGGGCGTCGGCGCCGTGGTGGCCGCCGCCTGCGCGCTGCTCTCCTGCTTCGTAGTGCTGAAGGGCTGGTCGCTGCTGGGGGATGCCGTCTCCCATGCCGTGCTGCCGGGCGTGGTGATCGCCTCCGCCCTCGGCGCGCCGCTGGCGGCGGGCGCCTTCCTGGCCGGCATGGCCTGCGCGCTGGGCGCCGGCTTCGTGCAAACCCACAGCCGGGTGAAGGAGGACGCGGCACTGGGCGTGGTCTTCACTGGCATGTTCGCCGCCGGCCTGGTGCTGCTGGCCTTCCTGACCACCGAGGCGCATGTCACCCACATCCTCTTCGGCAATATCCTGGGCATCGAGCGCGACGACATGATCCAGGCGCTGCTGGCCGGCGGGCTGGTGCTGCTGGCGTTGGCCTTGCAAGGCCGGGACCTGCTGCTCTGGGCCTTCGACGCCACGCATGCGGGCGGCATCGGCCTGCCGGTGCGCTGGCTGCGGCTGCTGTTCCTGGCGCTGCTCTCCGGCGCCGTGGTGGCGGGGGTGCAGGCGGTGGGGGTGATCCTGGTGGTGGCGCTGCTGATCACGCCGGGCTGCATCGGCTACCTGCTGGCGGACCGCTTCGGGCGGATGGCGGCCATCGCCGTGGCCTCGGCGGTGGCGGCGAACCTGCTGGGGATCATGGCCAGCTACCACCTCAATGCCTCGCCGGCGGGCTGCATCGTGGTGGTGCTTTCGCTGTTCTTCGCCGTGGCGCTGGTGGCGGCGCCGTCGCATGGGCTGCTGGCGGCGCGGCGGAAGGTGGCTCTTTGACACTGGCCGGGACAGGGCGCGCTGCCCCCTGGCCCCCGCCGGGGTGGTGAGACCACCCCGGACCTAGCTTCGAGTTTTTGCGGCGGCTTGGACAGAGTCCCTGCCAAAAGCTTCGGCAATCCGGAACCACATGGGCTGAGGCCGCAGTCACTGAGGGTCATGGACCCTCGGCGGAACCACTCGGCCACAGCAAAGTCATGGCGGGGTCTGGGGTGACACTGTCACCCCAGCGGGGGCTCCAAGGGGGCAGCGCCCCCTTGGCCCACCGTCAGCACAGCCGAAAGGTGGTGATCGAGTGCTGGCTGCCGTGCCTCAGTCCACAACGATCCTGGCGTCGCTGACCAGCTTGGCCCAGCGCGTCCGCTCGGCGGCCATGAACCCGCCGAAGGCCACGCCATCCATGCGGGACGGCACGGCGCCTTCTTCCTGCAAGCGCTTCTCCACATCCGGCGTGGTGAGGCTGTCGGCGATGGCGGTGGCCAACTTGGCGCGGATCGGCTCCGGCGTGCCCTTGGGCGCCAGGATGCCGTACCAGGCGGAGGCGTTGTATTCCGGCAGCGCGGCCTCGGCCACCGTCGGCACATCCGGCAGGGCGGCGATGCGCGCATGGCCCGTCACCGCCAGCGGCCGCACCAGCTCACCCTGGATCAGCCCGGCGACGGAGGGCAGCGTGGTGACCATGAAGGGGATATGGCCGGCCACCACGTCGTTCAGCGCGGGGCCCGCGCCGCGGAAGGGCAGGTGCTGCGCCTCGATGCCCGCCATCTGGAACAGCAGCGCCGCCGCCAGATGGCTGGCCGAGCCATTGGAGGCCGAGGCATAGCTGAGCTGCCCACCCGCCTTGCGCGCTTCCTCCAGCAGTTCCTTCAGGTTGCGTGCCTTGCTGCCGGAGCCGACCACGGCCACCAGCGGCGCATCCGCCACCAGCGCCACCGGGTCCAGCGCCGCCAGCGGGTCCACCCGCATATTGGGGAAGAGCGACTGGTTGACCGTCATCGGCCCCTGGTTGCCCATCAGCAGCGTGTAACCATCGGGCTTGGCAGCGGCCACGGCCTCGGTGGCCAGGTTGCCGCCGGCGCCGGGCTTGTTCTCCACCACCACGGGCTGGCCGAGCAGGGCCTGCAGCCGCGCCGCCAGCACGCGCGCGACATTGTCGGTGCCGCCGCCGGGCGCATAGGCCAGCAGCATGCGGATCGGGCGCTGCGGCCAATTCTCCTGCGCGCGCAGCACGGTGGGGGCGGAAAGCAGCGGAGCCGCGGCCAGCATCTGCAAAAGGTGGCGACGCTTCATGGCGGACATTTCCTTGGCTGTTTGCTTGAAGATCAGGGAAAGCGGGGTCTTATTCGGCGGCCAGGGGCAGGGCCACGGCGGGGCTGGCCGCGGCCGGCAGCAGCAGGTGGCCCTCGAAGATGCGGCGGGCGGTGCGCAGCACGCTGGCCCAGCGCACCGTGTCGCCTTCCAGCGACAGGCCGATGGAGAGCGTCCCGGCGGGATGCGCGATGCGGACATCCTCGCCCGCATCCGCCGCCAGCGGCGCCGCCACCGTGCCCGGCAGCCGCGTGGCGATGGCGAGGGTGATGCCGCCCGTCACCGCCATGGCGCTGTGCACCGCATGCGGTGTCAGGTAGCGGGCGGTGACCGTGGCGCCATCCGCGCCCGGCCCCAGCAGCGCCGGCTTGGGAATGACGCTGGCGGACACATCGCCCAGGCCCATGCGGCGGCCGGCTTCCAGCCGCAGCGCCTCGATGCGCGCCATCAGCACCGGATCGGCCTCGATGGCCGCCGGCGCCAGCGTCGCCTCGGTGCCGAGGCGCGTGGCCTCCACCAGCATCATCGGCATGGCGCCGTCGATCAGCGTGACGGGAATGCCATCGATCTCCTCCATCCGCTGGCCGGTGGGGAAGAGCGCGCCGGTCTTGCTGCCGGCGACATCGCGGAAGCGCAGCGCGATGGGCGCGGCGGTGCCGGGCACGCCGGGGATGCTGGCCTCGCCGTCATAGGTGACCTGCCCGCCCGGGGTCTGCACCACGGCCTCCACCAGCGCGCCGGTGTTGCGGTTGCGGATGCGCACCAGGGTCTCGGGGTGCCGTGGCGTCACCAGGCCGGACTCGATGGCGAAGGGGCCGACGCCGGCCAGCATATTGCCACAGTTGGGCTTGGTATCGACCAGCCCCCGCTCGATGGAAACCTGGGCGAAGAGATAGTCCACATCCACCCCGGGCTCGGCCGAGGGGCCGACGATGGCCACCTTGCTGGTCAGGCTGTTGCCGCCGCCGATGCCGTCGATCTGCAGGGGATGCGGGGAGCCAAGGGCCGCCAGCAGCGTCGCATCGCGCGCCGCCGGGTCGGCGGGAAGATGGGCGGCCAGGAAATAGGGGCCGCGGCTGGTGCCGCCGCGCATCAGCACACAGGGGATGCGGATCTGCATGACCGTTTCCGTGTTGTTGGCCTTGTTCTGCGCTGGATCACCCCGATACTGAAGTGCAAAGATCGGAGGTATTCTTGCGCCGGACACAAGTATGGCCATCGACCTCGATCAGCTCCGCGCCTTTGTCGCCGTCGCGGAGGCCCAGAGCCTGACGCGGGCGACGGAGACGCTGCATCTTTCCCTGCCCGCCGTCTCCCGCCGCCTCTCGGCCCTGGAGGAGGAACTGGGCGTGGCGCTGCTGGCGCGCTCCACCCGCCGTGTGGCACTGACGCAGACGGGCCGCGAGTTCCTGCCGCGCGCGCGAAGGCTGCTGGATGAGCTGGAAGAAAGCCTGCTTGGCATCCGGGAGACGGCGGCACGGCGGCGCGGCCTCGTCACCATCGCCTGCATCCCCACCGCCGCCTATTACTTCCTGCCGGCGACGCTGGCGGATTTCGCGCGGCGCTTTCCCAATGTGCGCGTGCGCGTCATGGACCTTTCCGCCGATGGCGTGACCGATGCGGTGGCCACGGGCGGGGTGGAATTCGGCATCGGCATGGAAGGCGCGGTGCATCCGGAAGTGGAATTCCGCCCGCTGCGGCGCGACCCTTTCGTTCTGGCCTGCCGCCGTGACCACCCGCTGGCAAAGAAGCGTGGCCTGCGCTGGGCGGACCTGCACAATGAGACGCTGGTGGGTGTCTCCCGCCGCTCCGGCAACCGGCTGATCCTGGACCGCGCGCTGCTGCCGCGCGGCATCCAGCCCAACTGGCGTTACGAGGCGGAGCACCTTTCCACCAGCCTGGGGCTGGTGGAGGCCGGCCTCGGCGTCGCCGTGGTGCCGCGCCTGGCGCTGCCGCGCGACCCGCACCCGGTGCTGGTGGCGCGGCCGCTGACGGACCCGAAGATCGAGCGCGCGACCGGCGTGGTGCTGCGGCGCGGCGCGGTGCCCGGCCCGGCGGCGCGCGCGCTGCTGGACCTGCTGGAACACCGCATGGTCAGGGCATGAGCCGCGCCATCAGGGAGAGCGCATCGCCGGCGGCGTGGAATTCGGCGGTGTTGTCGAAGATCACCCAGCTTTCCGCATCGGCCTCGCGCAGCAGCGCGGCCAGGCGGTCCAGCCGCTCCGGCGCATAAGGCGAGTAGTAGCGGCGCGGCGAACCATGCAGGCGCCAGTAGCGCAGGTTGGCCGCGCCACCCGGCCGGGCGGCGCCGGGTGCCGGCGGCGGGTCGGCCGCCACGCGCGGAATGTCGCGCACTGTCAGTAGCGCATCGGCTTCCCCGGTGAACCAGGAAGGGTGGCGTGGCTCGCAGACCAAAGGGCCATCGAAGCGCGCCCGCAGCGTGTCGAGAAAGGAGTTGAGCACCTCGGGTCTGAATTCCAGGCTCGGCGGCAATTGCAGCAGCAGCGGGCCAAGCTTCGGGCCCAGGGAGTGCACTTCCTCCAGGAAGCGTGCCAGCGGCGCCTCGGCCTCCACCAATTGCAGCCCGTGCGTGATCTCCTTCGGCACCTTCACGGCGAAGCGGAAATCCTCGGGCACGGTCTCGGCCCAGCGGGCATAGGTCGCGGGCCGGTGCGGGCGGTAGAAGGAGGAATTGATCTCGGCCGCCGGCAGCCGGGCGGCATAGCGCGCCAGATGGCTGCCCTCGGGCGGGAAATGGGCCGCATGGGCGGCCGGGATGCTCCAGCCGGCGGTGCCGATGCGGATGGGGTGGCGCTGCATGGTGGCGGAGTAACGCCGCCACCATGCCTCCGGCTTCAGCTCAGCCTGCCGCCGCGGAAGGCTTCCACGGTGCGCATCACGCCGCGCAGCTCGGCCAGGCCCTTCAGGCGGCCGATGCAGGAATAGCCGGGGTTGATCTTCACGCCCTTCTTCACGCTCTCGATATCGTCCACCAGCAGGTGGCCGTGGTCGGGGCGCATCGGGATTTCGTAGTCCTCGCGGCCCTCGGCGCGGCGGCGGTCTTCCTCCGCCATCAGGGCCGCGACGCAGGCCACCATGTCGGTGCTGCCATCGAGATGGTCGGCCTCGTAGAAGGAACCGTCATCCTCGATCGTCACGTTGCGCAGATGCGCGAAATGGATGCGCGGGCCGAATTCCCTGGCCATGGCCGGCATGTCGTTGTCGCGGTTGCTGCCGAAGGCGCCGGTGCAATAGGTCAACCCGCTGGCGGGGTTCGGCACGGCCTCCAGCAGCGCGCGGGCATCGGCGGCGGTGGACATCACGCGCGGCATGCCGAAGATCGGGAAGGAGGGATCGTCGGGGTGGATGCAGAGCCGGGCGCCTTCCTCGGCGGCGGTCTCGGCCACCTCGCGCACGAACTGGATCATGTGGTCGCGCAGGCCGTCGGTGCCGATATCCTTGTAGGTATCGAGCATCTTCTGGAAGCCGGCGCGGTCGTAGACGAATTCACGGGCCGGCAGCCAGTCGATCATCAGCTTCTCGAGATTCGCCTTGTCGCTTTCCGACATGGTGGCGAAGCGCGCCTCGGCGGCCTTGCGGCGGGCCTCGGGGTGATCGGCCTCGGCGCCCGGGCGCCTGAGGATGAAGAGGTCGTAGGTGGCGATATCGGTCCAGTCGAAGCGCAGCGCCAGCCCGCCGGTGGGCAGGCGGTAATGCAGATCGGTGCGCGTCCAGTCCGTGATGGCCATGAAGTTGTAGCAGATGGTCTTCACCCCCGCGCGCGCCACGGCGCGGATGGAACCCTTGTACTGGTCGATCAGGTTCCGGAAGTCGCCGGTGCGGGTCTTGATATCCTCGTGCACCGCGATGCTCTCGACCACCGACCAGCGCAGCCCGGCGTCCTCGATGATCTTCTTGCGCTTCAGCACCTCGTCCTCGGGCCAGGCGCGGCCCTGGTTCATGTGGTGCAGGGCGGAGACGATGCCGGTGGCCCCCGCCTGCTTCACATGCTCCAGGGTCACGCTGTCATCGGGGCCGAACCAGCGCCAGGTCTGTTCCATTGTTCGTCTCCTTGCGTGAAAGTTCAGGCTGCCAGGCTGGCGCGCAGGGCGCCGCGCACGCCATCCCGCAGCAGCAGCGCCAGGGCCTCCCGCACCGCCGCGCGGAAGCCCTGATGCGCGGCCAGGGCAGGCTCGAAAACCTCCGGCATGGCGAAGAGCGCATCGGACAGCGCCGTTGCATCCCGCCCGGCGCCGCGCGCGGTGGCGGAGAGCACCTCGCCCATCGGGTCGTCGATCCTGTGGCTGCCGCCGGTCTCGTCCTCGCCCAGCAGGAAGAGCATCCAGGCGGCGACGGCCAGGGCGATGCGCTTCGGCACCACGCCCTGCGCCAGCCGGTCGGCCGCCGGGCGCAGCAGGCGCTGCGGCAGCTTCTGCGAGCCGTCCATGGCGATCTGCAGCAGCCGGTGGCGGATGGCGGGGTTGCGGAAGCGTTCCTCGAGTTGCGCCGTGTAGCCCGGCAGGTCGATGCCGGGCACCGGCGGCAGGGTGGGGATCACATCCTCCGCCCAGAGCCGCTTCAGGAAATCCGCCAGCAGCGGCTCGGCCATGGCTTCCGAGACGGTGCCGATGCCGGCGAGGCCGCCAAGATAGGCCAGCGAGGAATGCGCGCCGTTCAGGCAGCGCAGCTTCATCAGCTCATAGGCATGGACATCCTGGACCATCAGCGCCCCGGCTTCTTCCCAGCGCGGGCGGCCGTTCACAAAGCGGTCCTCGATCACCCACTGGGAAAAGGGTTCGGCCACGATGGGCCAGGCATCCTGGTAGCCCAGGGCGGCGATGGCGGCGCGGTCGGCATCGGTGGTGGCGGGGACGATGCGGTCCACCATGGTGGCGGGGAAGGAGACGTTCTCCGCCATCCAGCCGGCCAGGGAGGGGTCGCGGAGTTCCACGAAGCGCCGCAGCACCCGCTCCAGCGTCCGGCCATTGTCGGGCAGGTTGTCGCAGGTCATCAGAGTCACGGCGCCGGCGCCCGTCTCGGCACGGCGGCGCAGGGCGGCGGCCAGCAGGCCGGGCACGCTGCGCGGGGTGCCCTGGCCTTCCAGGTCGTGGCGGATGTCGGGGTGCTGCTCGTCCAGCGCGCCGCCGCTGTCCCGGCAATAGGCCTTTTCCGTCACCGTCAGGCCGATGATGCGGGTGGCGGGGTCGGCCAGCCGGGCCAGGGCGAGGTCCGGCTGTTCCGGCACCGTCAGTGCCTCCAGCACGCTGCCGATGATGCGCGCCTCATCGCCGCCAGGGCCGCGCGTCAGCACGGTGTAGAGCCCGTCCTGCGGCGCCAGCGCGTCCCGCACGGCGGGGGAGCGCAGGCTGAGGCCGCAGATGCCCCAACCGCTTTCGCCAGCCTCCAGCCGCTCCTCGGTATAGACGGCCTGATGCGCGCGGTGGAAAGCGCCGAGCCCCAGATGCACGATGCCGATGCCTTGCGCGGCGCGGTCATAGCCGGGGCGGCGCGGGCCGGCGGGCAGGCTGCCCAGGCTGGCGGCGCTGAGCCGGGGAGAGGAGGCGGTCATGGGGCCTCTTTCGTCTCGAAATGGTCGGGGAAGCGCTCGCAAAGCTTCGGCAGGGCGGAGAGCACCTCGGAGAGATGCTGGCGCATCGCCTCCTCCGCCGCATCCGGGTCGCGCCGGGCGATGGCGGCGACAATGGCGCGGTGCTGCGCGATCAGCAGTTCGCTGGGCGTGGCGTCGGGAATGCTGAGATAGCGCACCCGGTCCATTTGCAGCTTGACCTGGGCCAGGGCGGTCCAGGCAGCGGGGTGCCCCATCAGGGCGGCGAAGCTGCCATGCAGCTCATCGTCCAGCGCCAGGAAGGCGGGGTGGTCCTCCCGTGCCAGGGCGGCCTCCTGCGTGTCGATGACGCGGTGCATGGCATCCAGGGCGGAGCGCGGCGCCTCGGCCATGGCGGCGTGGCGCACCACCGCGCGCTCCACCGCGTCCCGCACCAGGCGGCCACCATTGACGCCCGCCACGGAAATACGCGTCACCAGGGTGCCGCGCTGTGGCAGGATGCGCACCAGCCCCGCTTCGGAGAGGCGGATCAGGGCCTCCCGCACCGGCTGGCGGCTGACGCCGAGCAGAGCCGCGACCTCGCTTTCCGGCAAGGTCTGGCCGGGCGGCAGGCGGTTGGTCACGATCTTGCGGCGCAGCAGGGCGGCGATGGCCAGCCCGACAGGCCCCGACTGCTCCATGGGGTCAAGGGGTTGCAGAACCTCTGACAGGCTCACTGCGGCACGTCCTCCGGCATCTGCGAAGGGCTTATCGCCCATTTGCATACTACCATACAGGACAGGCCAAAGCTTGCAAGCCTGTCCGCCGCCAGGAGCTAGCCGTGCCGGGCTGCCGCGCGGCGGTTGCGCCAGAGCAGGATGCCGCGCAGCGACAGCCAGCAGCCCATGGCCCAGGCAGCGCCCAGGCACCAGCCCGCCAGCACATCGGTGGGCCAGTGCACGCCCAGATAGACGCGGCTGAAGCCCACCAGCACCATCAGGGCCACGGCGGTGCCGAGGATATAGACCTTGTCCCGCCGCCGCCGCGCCACGCCCGCCAGCAGCGTGCCCAGGGTCAGGTAACAGACGGCCGAGAGCATGGCGTGGCCGCTGGGAAAGCTGGCGGTAAAGGTCTCCACCAGATGCGCCACCAGGTCCGGGCGCGGGCGGTTGAAGCCCAGCTTCAGCAGGCTGTTCAGCGCCGCGCCGCCGCCGAAGGAGACCACCAGCATCGCGGCCGAGAGCAGCTTGCGCTGCAGCAGCAGGTAGCCGGAGGCCAGGGCGCAGATCAGCGCCAGCACCGCGTGGCTGCCCAGCGAGGTGAAGTCGCGGAACATGATCTCCAGCCAGAAGGGCCCCAGCGGGTCGGCGGGGTCGGCCGGGTTGCGCAGCGCCATCAGCACCGCCTGGTCGAAGCCATGGGTATCGCCTTCCCCCACCTCGTCGATCAGGCGCACAAAGGCGAAGAGGCCGCCGGCACAGGCGAAGACCGCCGCCAGCAGCACGAACTGCGCCCAGGAGAACTGCTCCCAGTGCAGCTTGCCGCGTGGCATGGCCCTGGCCAGGCCGCGCAGGCGCCAACCGAGGAATGCCATGGCCGCCTTTCTCCTCACCATCCTGGGCCAAGACGCGGCAACCCGGCACGGGGTTGCCGCATCCGCGGCGCGGCTGGAGCGTTTCGGTTCGGCCCGATGACGGCTCATGGAGACCGCCCCCTGTCCCTCAACGCCGCGCCCGCCCCGCCCCGCCGCCTGCTGCTGCTGGTCAACCGCCAAGCCCGCAACGGCGGCGCGGCGCTGGACGAGGCGCTTGCCGTGCTGCGCGCCCATGACATCGTGGTGGAGGAACATCCCTGCTCCCCCGGCCAGAATGCCGCCGAGGTGATCCGCGCCCGCGCCGGCGAGGGCTTTTCCGCCGTGGTGCTGGGCGGCGGCGACGGCACGCTGAACGCCGCCGCGCCGGCCCTGCTGGACACCGGCCTGCCCTTCGGCATCCTGCCGCTCGGCACCGCCAATGACCTCGCGCGCTCCCTCGGCATCGGGCCGGACCTGGTGGAAGCGGCGCGGGTGATCGCCGCCGGCCACCTGCGCCGCATCGACCTGGGCGAGGTGAACGGCAAGCCCTTCTTCAATGTCGCCTCCATCGGCTTCAGCGCCGAGCTGGCCGGAGAGCTGCGAGCGGAAGCCAAGAAGCGCTGGGGCCGGTTGGGCTATGCCATCGCCGCCTTCCGGCTGCTGCGCCGCATCCGCCCCTTCACCGCCTGGATCACGCAGGAAGGGCGGGTGCGCAAGATCCGCACGGTGCAGATCTCGGTGGGCAACGGGCGCCACTACGGCGGCGGCATGACGGTGGAAAGCAGCGCCGCGCCGGATGATGGCAAGCTGGATATCTACAGCCTGGAGGTCGGCCATTGGTGGCGGCTGCTGGTGCTGTTCCCCTACCTGCGGCGCGGCACGCATGGGCAATGGCATGACGTGCGCGCCTTTCCCGCCGTCTCCTGCGCCGTTGCCACCCGGCGGCGGATGCCGGTGAACACGGATGGCGAGCTGACCGCCACCACCCCCGCCATGTTCCGGCTGCTGCCCAAATGCGTCAGCGTCTTCGCGCCGCCCGCGCCGCCGCCTGGCTGAGCGGCCGGCGGATGCGCGTGGGGCTGGCGCCGGCCACCCGCCCCGTGACAGACTTGCCGCAAAGCAAAGCGCTGCCCGGCCGGACTGGCCGGCACAAGCCAGGGAGAAAACACCAGAATGCCGCATCAGATCGATGGCCCGGCCTTTCACGCCGGGCGCGGCGCCGCCCGCCAGCAGACCGGGGCGCGACGCTGATGACCGCGCGCGATTACGACGCCCTGCCGCGCACCCCGGCCAACCACGTGCCGCTGACGCCGCTGCTGTTTACCGAGCGCAGCGCCGCCGCCTTCCCGGACCGCGTGGCGGTGGTCCATGGCGCGCAGCGCTGGACCTGGAAGCAGCACCGCGACCGCTGCGTGCAGCTCGCCTCGGCGCTGAACAAGCGCGGCATCGGGCGCGGCGACACCGTGGCGGTGCTGCTGCCCAATACGCCCGCCATGGTGGAATGCCACACCGGCGTGCCGATGTCGGGCGCCGTGCTGGGCGCCATCAATATCCGCCTGGATGCCGAGACCATCGCCTATATCCTCGACCATGGCGAGGCCAGGCTGGTGATCGCGGACCGCGAGCTGCTGCCGCTGCTGGAAGCCGCCCTGGCACTCTCCACCAGCAAGCCGCCGGTGGTCGAGGTCAACGACCCCGAAGCCCCCTTCCCCCATACCCTCGGCGGCGAGGACTACGAGGCGCTGCTGGCCTCCGGCGACCACGATTTCGCCTGGCCCCTGCCCTCCGATGAATGGGACGCCATCGCGCTGAACTATACCTCCGGCACCACCGGCCGGCCCAAGGGCGTGGTCTATCACCACCGCGGCGCGCATCTCTCGGCCATCGGGGATATCCTGGCCTGCCAGATGGCGGGGCCACCGACCTATCTCTGGACCCTGCCGATGTTCCATTGCAACGGCTGGTGCTTTCCCTGGGTCGTGGCGGCGCTCTCCGGCACCAATGTCTGCCTGCGCGCGGTGCGCGGCCCGGCGATGTGGGAGGCCATCGCCACCCATGGCGTGACCCATATGTGCGGTGCGCCGATCGTGCTCTCGACTTTGCTGGACACGCCCAACCGCCCCACCCTGCCCGGCCCGCTGCGCTTCATGGTGGCTGGCGCCCCGCCACCCGAGGCCGTGCTGGCCAAGGCCGCCGATGCCGGCATCACCGTTGTCCATATCTATGGCCTGACCGAATGCTACGGTCCCGCCGTGGTTAATGAATGGAAGCCCGAGGACGACGCCAGGGACGGCCCCGCCCGCGCCGCCCTGATGGCCCGCCAGGGCCTGCGCTACGTGACGCTGGAAGCGCTGGATGTTTTTGGCCCAGACGACACCCCCGTTCCCGCCGACGGCACCACCATGGGCGAGGTGGTGATGCGCGGCAACATGGTCGCCAAAGGCTACCTGAAGGACCCGGCGGCGACGGAGAAGGCCCTGACCGGCGGCTGGTTCCGCACCGGCGACCTGGGCGTGAAGCACCCGGACGGCTATGTGCAGGTGAAGGACCGCGCCAAGGACATCATCATCTCCGGCGGCGAGAACATCAGCAGCATCGAGGTGGAGGAAGCCCTCTACCGCCACCCCGCCGTGGCCGTCGCCGCCGTGATCGCCATGCCGGACGAGAAATGGGGCGAAGTGCCCTGCGCCTTTGTCGAGCTGCGCCCGGATGCCGAGGCCACCGAGGCCGAGCTGATCGCCTTCACCCGCGCCAGGCTGGCTGGCTACAAGGCGCCCAAGCGCATCGTGTTCGGCGAAGTGCCCAAGACCTCCACCGGCAAGCTGCAAAAGGCCAAGCTGCGCGCGACGGTGCGGGAAGCGGTGTAGAAGAAAAAGGCCGGGGGAATGAATTCCCCCGGGCCCCCATCTTCTTTTTTCCAGTTTCCGGCTGCGCCAGGCGGCCGAGGCTGGAGCCTCCGTAACCTTCCATTCATGAACTTGAAGAAAAAAGAAGGGGTTCCAGGGGAATTCATTCCCCTGGCCTTGCCTCGGCTTGGCCTGGGCCAAAGATTTCCCTCGACCGAAGGGGACAGATCCCATGGCCGCAAGGCAGTTGCATCTCGGCGCCTTCATGCGCCCCACCACCATCCATACCGGCGCCTGGCGCTATCCCGGCGCCTTTCCTGACGCCAACTTCAACTTCGCGCATCTGAAGCGCTTCGCGCAGACGCTGGAGCGCGGGAAGTTCGACGCCTTCTTCATGGCGGACCATCTGGCGCTGCTGAACATGCCGATGGAGGCGCTGAAGCGTTCCCACACCGTCACCTCCTTCGACCCGCTGACGCTGCTGCCGGCGCTGGCGGCGGTGACGGAGCGTATCGGGCTGATCGCCACGGCCTCAACCACCTTCAACGATCCCTATCACATCGCCCGCAAATTCGCCTCGCTGGACCATCTCAGCGGCGGGCGCGCGGGGTGGAACATCGTCACCACCTCCAACCCCGATGCGGCGCTGAACTTCGGCCAGACCGAGCAGATGGAGCACGGCGAGCGCTACCGCCGTGGCCGCGAGTTCTTCGATGTCGTCACCGGCCTTTGGGATAGCTGGGCCGACGATGCCTTCACGCGCGACGTGG
Organism: Pseudoroseomonas ludipueritiae; assembly: GCF_014490445.1. Taxonomy (GTDB): domain Bacteria; phylum Pseudomonadota; class Alphaproteobacteria; order Acetobacterales; family Acetobacteraceae; genus Pseudoroseomonas; species Pseudoroseomonas ludipueritiae. Next base: position 27,843 of record NZ_JACTUZ010000032.1, read on the forward strand.
AGAGCGGCTTGTTCTTCGACCCCGCCAAGCTGCATGTGCTGGACCACAAGGGCGAGTTCTTCCAGGTGCGCGGGCCGCTGAACGTGGCGCGGCCGGTGCAGGGCTGGCCGGTGATCGTGCAGGCCGGTGCCTCGGAGGCCGGGCGGCAACTGGCGGCGGAAACGGCGGAGGTGATCTTCGCGGCGACGCCGACGCTGGAGGATGGCCGGAGCTTCTACCGCGACGTGAAAACCCGCATGGCGGCGCTGGGGCGCGACCCCTCGCACCTGAAGATCCTGCCCGGCTGCTTCGTGGTGATCGGCGAGACGGAGGAGGATGCGCGCGCCAGGCGAGCCAAGCTGGACAGCCTGGTTTATTACGAAAGCGGCGTGGCCTCGCTGTCTATCGCGCTGGGGCATGACGCCTCGGGCTTCGACCCCGATGGGCCGCTGCCGGAAATCCCGCCCAGCAATGCCAGCAAGAGCAGCCGGGAACGGGTGATCGCCCTGGCGGAGCGCGAGAAGCTGACGGTGCGGCAACTGGCGCAGCGGCTGGGCGGCTATCCCGGTTCCGCCATGGTGGGCACCGCCGAGAGCATCGCGGACCAGATGCAGCAATGGCTGGAGGCGGAAGCCTGCGACGGCTTCAACATCATGTTCTCCCACGTGCCGGACGGGCTGGACGACTTCGTGGAGAAGGTGGTGCCGGCCTTGCAGCGGCGCGGCATCTTCCGCCGCGAATACGAGGGCACCACCCTGCGGGAGAACCTGGGCCTGCCGCGCCCGGCCAACCGCTTCTTCCCGGCCTGAGGCGGCCTTGCCACGCCCGCCGTCCCGCGCGAAGTGAGGGGCAGGAGCCCGTCATCTCCGCCAGGAAGGCCTGACACTGTCCGAGACCGCCGAAAGCCCCGCCCCCGCAGCCGAGACTACCGCCCCGCGCGCGGCCTGGGGCGGCTGGGCGCGGCTGCTCTCGCCCCTGGTGCTGCTGCTGCTCTGGCAGGCGGCCAGCGCCAGCGGGCTGCTGCCGGAGCGCATCCTGGCCTCCCCCTCGCAGATTGCCGCGACGGCCTGGGAACTAGTGCGCTCGGGCGAGCTGCTGCGGGGCCTGCTGGTCTCCTTCCTGCGCGTGGCGGCGGGCTTCGGCATCGCGCTGGTGCTGGGCGTGGCGCTGGCGGTGGTCTCCGGCCTGTCGCGCATTGGGGAGGTGCTGGTGGACCCGCCCTTGCAGATGCTGAAGGCCATGCCCTTCCTGGGGCTGCTGCCGCTCTTCATCCTGTGGTTCGGCATTGGCGAGGCGCCCAAGGTCGGCCTTGTCGCCCTGGGTGCCCTCTTTCCCATCTACCTGACGCTGCATGCCGGCATTCGGGGCGTGGACCTGAAGCTGGTGGAAGCCGGCCGCACCCTGGGCCTGACGCGGCTGGAGCGGGTGCGGCACATCATCCTGCCCGGCGCCCTGCCCTCCCTGCTGGTGGGGGTGCGCTACGGGCTCAGCATCGCCTGGCTGTCCCTGGTGGTGGGGGAGCAGATCAATGCCAGCAGCGGGTTGGGCGCGCTGATCACCAATGCGCGGGACTTCCTGCAGACCGACGTGATCGTGGTCTGCCTGCTGGTCTATGCCGCCATGGGGCTGGCGACGGATGGGCTGGTGCGGCTGCTGGAAGCGCGCGGGCTGCGCTGGCGCCGGCCGGTGGTGGCGGCATGAAGCCGGTGCTGGAGGTTCAGGGCCTGAGCCGTGCCTTTGGCCACCGCGTAGTGCTGGACCGGCTGGAGCTTTCGGTCGCGCCCGGAGAATTCGTGGCGCTGCTGGGCCGCAGCGGCTCCGGCAAGTCCACGCTGCTGCGGGTGCTGGCGGGGCTGGATGCGGTGCCGCCCGGCGTGGCGCGGCTGCCGCAACGCCGGGCCGTGGTCTTTCAGGAACCACGGCTGATGCCCTGGAAGACGGTGGCGCAGAATGTCGCCCTCGGCCTGCGGCGGGATGATGCCGAGGCGGCCGCCCGCGCCGCCCTGGCCGAGGTCGGGCTGGCCGCGCGCGCCGATGCCTGGCCCATCACGCTCTCGGGCGGCGAGGCGCAGCGCGCCGCCCTGGCCCGCGCCCTGGTGCGCCAGCCCGATTTGCTGCTGCTGGACGAACCCTTCGCCGCGCTGGATGCCCTGACGCGCATCCGCATGCATTCGCTGGTAGGCGACCTCTGGCGCGCCCACCGCCCCGCCATCCTGCTGGTGACGCATGACGTGCGGGAGGCCGTGCTGCTGGCCGACCGCGTGCTGATCCTGGAAGGCGGCCAGATCACCCACCAGACGGAGGTTTCCGCCGCGCATCCGCGCCGGCATGGCGACCCCGCGCTGGCGGCGCTGGAAGCCGGATTGCTCGCCCGCCTCGGCGTGGAGCAGGCCCTGACACACTGAGCCGGGAAGAACGAACCATGCAACGCCGCACCCTGGGCAAGCTGAGCGCCGCCCTGCTGCTTCCCGCTCTGGCCTCCGCCCGCGCAGCGGAAGGCGAGACCGTGCGCATCGGCTGGCTGCGCGCGCCCAACGACCTCACCACCGGCCGCGCCCGCGGCACGCTGGAAAAGGCACTGGCGGCGCAAGGCGCGAAGCTGGAATGGGCTGGCCCCTTCCCCGCCGCCGCCCCGGCGCTGGAGGCGCTGAATGCCGGCAGCATCGACATCACCGCCGGGTCCTCCACCGCCTGCATCGCGGCATTGGCGGCGCGCATCCCCATGGTGATCTTCGCCTACCAGAAGATCTCGGCGGGTGGTGAAGGCATCCTGGTGAAGCAGGACTCCCCCATCCGCAGCCTGGCCGACCTCGCGGGCAAAAGCGTCGCGGTGAATCGCGGCGGCACCGGCGAATACCTGCTGATGCGTGCGCTGGAAAAGAAGGGCGTGGATGCCTCGGCCGTGAAGCGCGTCTATCTCAGCCCCAGCGACAGCGGCGCCGCCTTCACCCAGGGCCATGTCGATGCCTGGGCCACCTGGGACCCCTTCGTCGTCATCGGCGTGCAGAACTATGGCGCGCGCGTGCTGGCGGATGGCGCCGACATCGGCTCCGACAATGCCGTGACGCTGATGGCCAGCCGGGACTTCGTGGAAAGGAAACGCCCGCTGCTGCAGACGGTCTTCGACACCTGCCTAGACGACAACCGCTGGGCCCGGAACAACAAGAACGAAGCCGGCCGCATCTGGGCCGAGGCGATGAGCCTGCCCCCTGGCCTCGCCCCTGCCATCGGCGAGAACAACGCCGTGCCGACGCGCGGCGTCACCGATGCCGATGTGGCGCAGATCGAGCAGATCGCCGACTGGTATGTCTCCAGCAAAATCGTGCCACGCCGGCCGGATATCGCGGCCGGCGTGGTGAAGCTGGGCTAGAACTCAGTCCAGCCCCTCGCAGCCCAGGCGGCGCAGCGTCTCGTCGACCCAAGGGGCGGAATAGGTGCCGGCCTCGATCGCGGCAGCCTGCTTCACCTCCGCCGCCTGCTTGGCGGCGGCGGCGGCATGGATGGTCTCCACCTCCTCGAAAGGCACGCAAAGCAGCCCGTCATCGTCGCCCAGCACCAGGTCGCCGGGCGCGATCACCATGCCGTCGAAGGCCACCGGCACATTGATCTCGCCCGGGCCGTCCTTGTAGGGCCCGCGATGCGTCACGCCCGCCGCGAAGACCGGAAAGTCCTGCGCGGCGATGGCGGCGCTGTCGCGGATGGCGCCATGGATCACGATGCCGCCCAGGCGCTTCTTCACCATCTGCGCCAGCATCAACTCGCCGATCAGCGCATTGGTCAGGTCGCCGCCGGCATCCACCACGATCACGTCGCCCGGCGCCGCCAGGGCCAGGGCCTTGTGGATCATCAGGTTGTCGCCGGGGCGGGTCTTCACCGTCAGCGCCGGGCCGGCCATCTGGCCGCCGCGATGCATCGGCCGCAGCCGCGGCCCGCCCGCCGTCATGCGCGCCATCACGTCACTGACATTGGCCACGGGAAGGCTGCGGAAGCGCTCCGCCCATTCCGCGCCCACCTGCCGCGCGCGCGGCAAAATCCTGAATCCAATGGCCACCGGCGACCCTCCCTCATGTTCCGCGCCCAGGCTCCCGCAACCCGGCATGGAACGCAACGCCATTTCAGAATTCAGCCAGTGCTTGCCGGCCAGCCCAGCGGAGCGTTAGACCTGCGCGTCATGACATCCAAGCCCAGGGCCACGCCCGCGATGGAAGGCGTCGCTTCCGCCGAGCGCACGCTGGCCCTGCTCAGCGCCTTCCGCAAGGGCGACGGCGCCGTCTCTCTCGCTGAACTCTCGGCGCGCACGGGGCTGGTGAAGAGCACCATCATGCGCATCGCCGTCTCGCTCGAAGCCGCCGGCTACCTGTCCCGCACCGAGGGCGGCTACCGCCTGGGGGCGGAACTGCTGCGCCTCGGCATGGTCTACCAGCATTCCTTCCGGCTGGAAGCGCATGTGATGCCGGTGCTGGAACACCTGGTCGCCGCCACCGGCGAAAGCGCCGCCTTCTACATCCGCGATGGCGAAGCGCGGCAATGCCTCTTCCGCGTCGATTCGCCGCACCGGCTGCGCCTGCATGTGCGCCAGGGCGACCTGCTGCCGATGGACATGTCCGCCATCGCCCAGGTGCTGCGCATCTTCACCACCACGCCCCTGCCGCCCGAGGCCGATGCGCTGGATTTCCCCCTCTACACCGCCGGCGTCCACGACCCGCACGCGGCCGGCCTCGCCATGCCTGTCTTCGGCCCCGAAGACCATTTCGCCGGGGCGCTGAGCATCACCGGCCCCATCACCCGCCTGACGCCCAAGGCCGCCCGCGCTGCTACGAAAATCCTGCGGGAAGCAGCCGCCGGGCTGACGCGCGGCCTGGGCGGGCAGCCGCCGCTGGCGCTGCGCGGCACAGGGCGGAGGAAAAGGTCGGGGGAATGAATTCCCCCGAACCCCCATCTTCTTTTTTCGAGTTGGTTTCGGGCTGAAGCGGAGGGCGCCGTGATGCTTTCAATAATGGGCCATGCAGGGCTAAGCCCTTCGGCGCACTGGAAAACTCGAAAACAAAAGAAGGGGGCCTGGGGGAATTCATTCCCCCAGCCTTTCTTCAAGCCTCCGCTGGCTCCATCCGCGCCTCGATGGCTTCCAGCGCCTCCTGATAATTCGCCGGAATACGCCCGCCGAAGTGTTCCTTCAGCCCCAGCGCTTCCACCCAGCGCAGCCGCTCGGCGGTGGAACGGGTCATGATGGGCTCGATGCCGACATCGGCCAGCGCATCAGCCGCCATGGCGGCTTCCTCGGCGCGGCGGCGGGCGTGGATGACGCCGGTGGTGATCAGGTTGCCGGCGAAATCCGGGAAGGGACGCGACATCAGCGTCTTGGCGGCGGATTGCAGCACTGCCTCATCCAGCCCGTAGCGGCGGGCGCCCAGCATCATCTCGTCCACCAGCGCCTCGATGCCCTTGATCAGCACGGAGCGCAGGATCTTGATGGCCGATGCGGTGCCGAGTTCCGGCCCCACGGCCTCGATCCTCATGCCCCAGGGCACCAGCGCGTCCCGCACCGCCTCGGCCGCCGCACCGCTGGCCAGGATGGGCAGCGCCAGCCCGTCGCGCGGCGTGCCGACGATGGAGCCATCGGCGACCAGCGCGCCCGTGCCTTCCAGCTTCGCGGCCATGGCCTGCTTCACCTTCGGGGTGGCGGAGGCGATGTCGATGAACAGATGCCGCGATGTCAGATGCGGCGCGAAATTCGCGGCACTCTCCACGGAGGCTGAGCCGGGCGTCACGCCGATGATGATATCGGCCCGCTCCGCCAGTTCCGCCGCCGAGCGCAGCAGCGGCACGCCCGCGGCTTCCGCGCGGCCTTGGATCAGCGTGGCATAGGGGCCATCGAAGGCACCGGTGTCGAAGCTGGAGACCTGCTCCAGCCCTTGCGCGCGCAACCCAGCGCCCAGCGTGCTGCCGACTTCGCCATAGCCGATCAGGCCGACCTTGATCTGCCGCATTGTCATCATACCCGTCGCACGTTCCAGAATTTGACGAAGCCATCCAGCACACCGTCGATGCTGCGGCGCCAGGCCATGGGCTGGAAGATCTGCCCGGTGGGAATGAAGGTGGCATCCTGCCAGGCCTGGAGCTGGATCTGCTCCGCCAGTTGCTTTTGCCTGGCGGGGTCGCGCTCTTCCAGCCAGGCGTCGCGCAGGCGCTCGCCCTCGGGGCTTTCGGGCCAGCCGTACCAGCCCTTCAACCCATTGCCGCGCGCCACGCTGGTCACCGCCGGGTCTAGGATATTGAGACCGGAGACCATGGAAGGAAACACGCTCCAGCCGCCCTTCTCCACCGGCTCGCGCGAATTGCGCCGCTGGAAGAGCGTGCCGCTGTCCACCGCCTGCACATCCACATTCAGGCCGATGCGCTTGAAGAGGTCGATGCCCACCTGCCCGATCGGCGCGCTGACGGGGTGGTCCATCGGCAGCATGAAGGCCACCTTCTCGCCCTTGTAGCCGGATTCGGCCACGGCCTTGCGCGCGGCCTCGATATTCGTCTTGCCGAAGAGCTTGTCCAGGCCTGCGTCGTTGGCCATGGGTGTGCCGGGACAGAACATGCCCAGCTTGACATGCCAGGTATCGGGCTCGCTGCTATAGGCCTGCATGAATTCCGCCTGGTCGACGGCGGCCAGCACGGCGCGGCGCAGCGCCACATTGTCGAAAGGCGGCTGGATGCAGTTGAAGCGCAGAATGGGCGTCAGGCCCTGGCGGTCCTTCACCTCCACGCGCAGGTTGCGGTCGCGCTTCAGCATTGGCGCCAGGTCGGGGGAAGGTGTTTCCCACCAATCCACCTCGCCCGCCTGCAGGGCGGAGGATGCGGCCGAGACATCCGGCATCACGGTCCATTCGACCCGCTCGAAATGCGCCACCTTCGGCCCGGCGGTGCCGCCGGGCGTGCCGCCCTGGCGCGGCACATAGCCCTCGAAGCGCGCATAGGCGGCGCGGGCGCCGGCCATGTGCTCCTTTTCCAGGAAGCGGAAGGGGCCGGAGCCCACCATCTCCGTCACCTGCTTGGCCGCGTCCGTCACCGCCAGCCGCTCCGGCATGATGGCGCACATGCTGGGCGAGGCTTTTGCCAGCGCCGCCGGCAGCAGCGGGAAAGGCTTGTTGAGGCGGAAGACGATGGTTTTGTCGTCGCGCGCCGAAAGCTCATCCGTCGCGACCATCAGCGCCTGGCCGAAGGAATCGCGGGAAGCCCAGCGCTTGATGCTGGCGACGCAGTCACGCGCCGTCACGGCGCTGCCGTCATGGAAGCGCAGGCCCTCGCGCAGCGTCAGCAGCCAGCGGCGGCCGTCATCCTCCACGGCATGGCCTTCCACCATCTGCGGCTGCGGCTGGAAGTTGCTGTCCAGGCCATAGAGCGTGTCGAAGATCAGGAAGGCATGGTTGCGCGTGGGCGTCGCCGTGGTGGCCACCGGGTCCAGCAGCGAAAGGTCGACGAAGGGCACGAATCGCAGCACGCTTTCCCCCTGGGCCCGCGCGAGGCGGGGCATGGCCAGGGGCGTGATGGCCGCGGCGGAAACCCCGGCCAGGAAATGGCGACGCAACATGAACCGTTTCTCCCCTCCGCCCGCCATGCCCTTCGATGGGGCTTTTCCGGGTCATTTCGAAATGGCGTTTCGTTTTCAGCTTGCGAGCCTCCGCTTTGCCCTGTCAAGCGCTCGGCACCGGCCTTTCACGGCAAGGCGCGCCGCCGGGAGCAGGCATGACGGAAACTTCCGCCGGCATTTTCGTGCCGAAGGCGCCCATGTTGTCATCGGCACGGAGCATCGCGCCAATGTGAAGCGGCAGATGTTCTTTGGATGCATCAAGCAACAAAAACGCGGGATAGGCTGCCTATGAAGTAATTTTAAGGCGCTTCGGGGCGCTGGAAACTTGGAAAATATTAAATCCTGCGCAAATCCTAGCTCCACCTCTTGCACAGAATTCAATTCGATGGTGCAGGAGGCTTTCATCGACCTTGGCTGGCTTGTGCTGCAAGGGCGCTCGCTGGCCGACGGGGCGCCAGACCCGCGTTTCATTCTGCTGCACCAGAATGTCGGCGTGGTGTTGCTGGATGCGGCCCCGGGGAGGGTGCCGGATGCCGTGGAACGCCTGCGCCGCCGCCTGCATGTGGCACGCTTCGGGCAGCAGTTCCCCGGCCACCTGCCCGTCATCTACTGCTCCCTGACGGAGCAAGACCTGTGGCGCCTTTCCGTGACGCTCGATACCGCTTTCGGTGCCGACCAACCCATGGGCCTGCGGGATCAGGAATGGATACCGGCGCTGGAGGCTCTCCTGCCATCTTCCGCGCCAGCCATGCCACGCTCGCGGGCCGAGCAGCCATCGCCCCGGCCAGCCGCCTCCATGCCGCGGCCGAAGGCGGCACCCGCTGCGGCGCCACGGCCAGCGGCCGCCGCGCCGCTCCCCTGGGCGCAGGACGATATTGCGGAGGCGGATTTTCCCGCCCTGCTGCCGCCCTCCCCGCCGCCCCGCGCCTTCAGCTTCAGCGGGGCCGGATCGGCGGCGCTGGTTCTGCTGGCCATGGCGGCGAGTGGCGCGGTGGTGCTGGAACATATCGCGCCACAGCAGACCGGCCCGGCCTGGCGCCACCTCGCCGGGCTGCTGGGCCATGACGGAGCGGCGGTGCCCGAGGCCGCGCCGCGCCAGGTTCTCACCACCGCCACGGCGGAAGCGGCACCGGCCCTGCCTGTTCCGCGCCCTGTTGCCCTGACCCCGCCGCCGCCATCCAGCAGCCGGCAGGAGGAAGGCGGCAGGATTTCCACCCCCATCGAACCCACGCGGGCGGCAGCGCAGCAGAGCAGGCCGCAACCCGCTGAAGCCACCCAACGCGCGCTGCCTCCTTTGCCCGCGACAGCGACACGCAGCCTGAGTGGAGAAACGCCGCCAGTACCGCTGGTCAGCGCCGAGGCTCCTCCTTTCCCCTTCCTGTCCACGCCCTCCGCCGAGGCGGCTCGCCTGGTTGCCACGACGGCGGAGCGGCCGCCGGTGATCCATGCCGCCGCGCCGCTGCTGCTGGCCGCCGCCGAGCCCGCACCGCTGGCCGCCGCCGCCGATCCG
>NZ_JACTUZ010000320.1 GCF_014490445.1 Pseudoroseomonas ludipueritiae
CATCCCGCAGCAGGTCCGACAAACGCACCGGAATCACCTGCGCCGGCTGGCCGGGGGCGCCGCGGCGGATGATCTCGGCGCGGTTGCCGGCGGCATAGCGGGTCAGGCCGCGAGCGCTGATCATCACGTCCAGCACCGTCTGGCCTTCACGGTAAGGCATGCCCATCGGCTGCGCCGCCTCGCCGATCACGCGGATCTGGCGGTCCGGCGCGCCCTCAAAGGACTGCACCATCACCGTGACATTGGGCTCCAGCACATATTCCTTGAGCCGCGCCTCGATCTGCCGCGCCAGCTGGCTCGGCGTGCGGCCCGCGGCCTCGATGTCCGGCACCAGCGGCAGCGACACCCGGCCATCGGGGCGGATCGGCAGGCCATTGGCGCTCAGTTCGGGCGCCCGGTAGACAAAGACATTCAGCTTGTCGCCCGGACCCAGCAGGTAATCCTGGGCATCGGCGCTGACGGTGCGAGCCGCCACCACCGGCGGGAGCCTGTCCTGACCCGCGCAGGCGGCTAGGCCTGCCATGCACAACAGGCCCAACGTTACCTTAGTCAGACGAGACGTGATCGGCATGGCGTAACTTTACTTTCCGTCGTTGATCGGGGGCGCAACGAAAGGCCTCGCGGCCTTGCTTCCTCAACTGCAGGCGGACGTTAACAGAACAAGACGCCAGCGCAATCCAGATTTTACAGCGTCGGAGAAATATACGTTTAGAAAATCGACAGCTCACAGCCAAGTGATACTGCGGTTTTTGACACATATTAAGCACCTTATGAAAAATCTATGCTTGATAATGCCTGATTTTACACTTGATGCAAAATTCTTGTATTTCAGTAGGTCTTTCGGATTGCGATCTCAAAATGCTAACGAACGCTTTATCGAGGCCACAGGCACTCCCCCTGCGAGGTTCCCCCCATGACCAGCATGTTCGGTCACAACATCCGCTCTGAGCTGGTGGTGTTGTATCTGGCAGAAACGCTGACAGTTTTTCTGATCGTCTATGCTTTGATGACTGGCGGCATGCCGCCAGGCGTGCCCATGGACCACGGCCGCGCGCTGACGGTCGCTGGCATGCTGGCTCTTTGTTCAGGACTCGTCAGCAGCGCCAGCGGACTTTACCAGCCGCAGCTGCTGGCCGGCGCGCGCCGGGCGATTACCGGCCTCGCACTCGCCGGCGTCCTGCTGATGATGATCGCCTGGCTGGTGCTGATGGTCGTCGCCCCCACCGACTTCAGCACCTCCTTCATTATTGTCGTTGAAGTTTTACTTGGTTGTATTGCGGCCGTCATGCTGACGCGCGTGGCATTTGTTCTGCTGCTGCGCGGCGGCTTCATGCGCCGGCGGATTCTGGTCCTGCCCGGTGCCGCAAGCTCCGAGATCGCGCGCCATCCTGCCCCCGCCGCCTGGCGCGACATCTTCGAGATCGCCACCCTCCCCGCCTCCCCCGAGGCCAACGCGCTCCTGCAGGCCGAGCGGCTGCGTGCGCAGCGCGTCTGGGCTGTCGTCGCCGCCCCCGGCGAGATGAATGCCGCCACCCGCCGCGCCTGCCAGGCGGCCGGCGTGCGCGTGCTTAGTGAGGCCGAGCTGCACGAATGCACCTACAACCGCGTAGTTTGTGAAATGCTGGCGCCGGACTGGCTGCAGACGGTGCAGGCCCGGCCGGAGGGCCG
>NZ_JACTUZ010000321.1 GCF_014490445.1 Pseudoroseomonas ludipueritiae
CGGGGGTGGCGGCGGGGGAGGCCAGCACATCCTGCCAGCGGCGGGCCAGGGCCTTCAGCGCGGCGGCGGAATGGGCGGTCAGCAGCAGCGGCGGCAGAGCGCCTTCGGCCGGGGCTTCCGGCACGGCGGGCTGCGCCGGGGCGGCTGCCAGCAGCGCGGTGGCATTGGTGCCGCCGAAGCCGAAGCTGTTGATGCCGGCCAGGGCGCCGGGGCGGATTTCTACCCGTTCCAGCGCCGTGGGGACGCGGAGGTTCAGCCCGGCGAAATCGATATTCGGGTTGGGATTGCTGAAATGCAGGTTGGGCGGCAGGGCGCCGCGCTCCAGCACCAGCATGGCCTTCAGCAGCCCGGCGATGCCGGAAGCCGGTTCCAGATGGCCGATATTGGTCTTGATGGAACCCACCGGCAGCGGCGTGGAGCGCCCCTTGGCCAGGGCCTGGCCGATGGCCCAGGTTTCCACCGGGTCGCCGGCCTGGGTGCCGGTGCCATGGGCCTCGAAGTAAGCAAAATCCTCGGCGCTGGCGCCGGTCTCGGCCAGCACCTGCGCCATCAGCGCCGCCTGGGCCTCGCGGTTCGGCAGGGAGAGGCCGATGGTGCGGCCGGCGGCATTGGTGCCGGTGCCGAGGATCAGGCCACGCACCCGGTCCCCGTCGCGCAGCGCGGCGGAAAGGGGCTTGAGCACCACCACGCCCGCGCCCTCGCCACGCACATAGCCATCGGCGGCGGCGTCGAAGGCCTGGCAGCGGCCGCGCTGGGACAGCATGCCGGCGCGGGAGAAGCCGGTGAAGGCATAGGGGGAGAGCAGGAGCTGCACGCCGCCCACCAGCGCCGCCTCGATCTGCCCGGCGCGCAGGGACTGCACCGCCAGATGCAGCGCGACGAGCGAGGAGGAGCAGGCGGTGTCCACCGTCTGCCCGGCGCCGCGCAGGTCGAAGATATTGGTCAGGCGGTTGGACAGGATCGACAGCGTGTTTCCGGTCATGAAGTAGCGGTCGGCGCCCGCATGGTCGCTCAGCCGCAACTCGGCATAATCGGTGGAGGAGCCGCCCACGAAGGCCGCGATGGGCCGCCCGGCGAGGCGGGAGGCCGGCCAGCCGGCATCCTCCACCGCCTCATGCGCCACTTCCAGCAGCAGGCGCTGCTGCGGGTCCATCTCCATCGCCTCACGCGGGGAAAGGCCGAAGGCGGGGGCGTCGAAGCCCGCGATTTCCCCCAGATGGCCGGCGGCGAAGGAATAGGACTTGCCCGGCTCGGTCTTGCGCGGGTGGAAGAAGGCGGCCTGGTTGAAGCGCCCGGCCGGCAGGGTGCCCACGGCATCGGTGCCGGAGGAGACCAGTTGCCACAGGGCTTCGAGATCCGGCGCGCCCGGCAGGCGGCAGGCGGCACCGACGATGGCAATGGGTTCCCGTGCCAGCGCCCCGGGATGACCCGGGTGGGTGGCCCGCCGCGATGGGGCGGGACTGGCTTTGGGGCGGCGACCGCGACTGGGCTTTCCGTCCTGCATACCGATTATTCAGTGCTCCCGGCGGGCACGCATGGCAGTGGAAGAAGAAGGGAGGGGGTCATGACACGGCCCTGTCCCGCGCTGCAACAAGGCCCGGCAGCCCACCGGCGCGCCCGGCCGGCTGCGCGGCGGGGCGGCGGGCCAGCCCGGGCAGC
>NZ_JACTUZ010000322.1 GCF_014490445.1 Pseudoroseomonas ludipueritiae
CGAAGACCACCACATTGCCGCCGGCCGTGAAAGCGCGGGTGGCGCCTGCCGGAACGCCCTGCGACACGGTGGCGAGCAGGGTTCCAGCCGCGACATCGGTCTGGAAGGATGCTCCGGCCGCCGTGAGAGAGATCGCCGGCAACGTGACCGGCGGCGCCACGATGGAAAGGCTGGCCGTCGCACTGCGGGGGCTGTTCGTCGCATTGGGGTGCGTGTCCGTCACGGTGACGGAGAGCGAGCCGACGGAGAGCGTGCCGGTGCTGCTGCGCCGGATCTGCGTCTTGTCGGCATTGAACTCAGCCACGCCGCCGGCCACGGTCAGCGTACGGGTCGCGCCGGCAGGAACCGCCGATACGGTGGCCATCGCTGTGCCTGAGGCCAGGTCCGTTCGAAAGGAGCCAGCCGCCGGCGTGATGACCACCGCAGGCAGCGTCACCGGCGGATCAACCGGCGGCGTCACGATCCCGCCGCTGGCGGTCAGCAGCTTGCCGCCAGCCTTCACCAACTTGCCCTGAAATTTCAGCATGTCGTTGAGTTCCGTGCCGGTGCGAGGAAAGGCGCGGCTCTCAATGGCGCGCGCGAGGACGTTGAACAGCGAGACCATTTCGCTGTTCGTGGTGCTGATGGACTTGCTCACGGCGAGACCATGCGGATGAAGGAAGCATCCATCCAAGCGTCCCAGGCCACGCGCACGGACGCCTTGCCAGTGACAAGTACGGATAGATACGTAGATGTGCCGTCGAGTTGAGCCACGCAGTCCAGCGCCACGTCGGTCTGCTCAATCGTCGTCGGCGTTACCGTCAGGACCGCTGCGCCGCTCTGCCGCAACAGCGTGAACTTAAACTCTCGCGTGATGCGAATGGCAGAGCCGCCAACCTGCACGCCGCAGATACGGATTGTGCCAGCGAGGTATCGGTTTGTGTCGATGAAGAAGCGGTTCGTGGTGGTCGGGCCGCCGAGCATCAGTTCCGTCTGCACGGCATCGACGGTCTCACCGAACCAGTGCGCGTCGTAATGCTGCCGATCTCCGGCGGCGCGCAGCGTGCCACTAGACCGGGCGCGGGCGCCACGATGGTAGGTAACGGCGCCATTCCCGGTGGCCTCGCTGTCCACACCACTGGTGGACGTGTTGCGACCTCGCGCTTCGCTGTAAGCGGCATTGGCTGCGACATTCTCACCCCATGCGCGGGCGCCGATAGCCGAAGCGGTGGCCTGCAGGCCGATCTCAGCGCGGCCGTCCGCCGGACCGCCCAACTTAGTGAAGCGGGAGCTGCCTTCGACGTAACCGCTCAGACGAACCGTGTCCGAGCTGGTAGTGCCGGTATTGCCAGTTCCGATCTGTGCGACACCGCCTGTCGGGAGGTAGGCCGGCGAGATATCGACGACGTTGGATCCGTTGCTGCCCAGCCACTCGATGAGCCCGCGAGACACACCGGAGGCAGACATGTGGATCGTGTTGGAGCTGGGATTAACTGTCCCGTCGCCCATCCGAACCACTACTGCGCCCGCCCCGCCGCTCGCCTTGCCCACGATCTGCGCACGGG
>NZ_JACTUZ010000323.1 GCF_014490445.1 Pseudoroseomonas ludipueritiae
GCTGGATTCCTTTGCCGAGCGGCTGGCCGCCTGGCTGCGGACGGATGCCCGCAGGCCGCGCAAACAGAAACGCACCGCGCGGCAGTTCCACGCCGAGTTGGCGGGGCTGGGCTACGATGGCTCGTACCGGCGGGGCGCCGCCTTTGTGCGGGCCTGGCGGGACGACTGGCAGCGCCAGCAGCAGACTTCCGTCCGCGGTGTCTTCGTGCCGCTGGCCTTCGATGCGGGCGAGGCGTTCCAGTTCGACTGGAGCGAGGAGCATGCCGTCATCGGCGGCGAGCGGACCAAGCTGCAGGTCGCCCATCTCAAGCTCTGCCACAGCCGGGCTTTCCTGGTGCGGGCCTACCTGCTGCAGACGCACGAAATGCTGTTCGACGCCCACAACCACGGCTTTCGCGTGTTGGGCGGCGTGCCGCGACGCGGCATCTACGACAACATGCGCACTGCCGTCGACCGGATCGGCCCGAGCCGGGAGCGGCAGATCAACGCCCGCTTTCTGGCCATGGCGAGCCACTACCTGTTCGAGCCGGAGTTCTGCAATCCGGCTTCGGGATGGGAGAAAGGTCAGGTCGAGAAAAACGTCCAGGACGCCCGGCACCGGCTGTGGCAGCCCATGCCCCAGGCCGCCAGCCTGGAGGCGCTGAACGCCTGGCTGGAGCAACGGTGCCGCACCCTCTGGGAGGAGATCCCGCACGGGGTGGAACCCGGCAGCGTAGCCGCGGCCTGGCGGCAGGAAGTGGAGTGCCTGATGCCGGTCCGGCGGGTCTTTGACGGCTTCGTGGAGGAGACTAAGCGGGTCTCTCCGACCTGCCTCGTGCACTTCGACCGCAACCGCTACAGCGTGCCCGCCTCCTTTGCCAATCGGCCGGTCAGCTTGCGGATCTACCCTGACCGCATCGTGGTCGCCGCCGAGGGCGCTGTCGTCTGCGAGCACCAGCGGATCATCGAGCGGTCACACCATGGGCAGGGCCGGACCGTCTACGACTGGCGCCACTACCTGGCGGTGATCCAGCGCAAGCCCGGCGCCCTGCGCAACGGCGCGCCCTTCGCTGAACTGCCGGAGGCGTTCCGGCAGCTCCAGCGTCAGCTGCACGGCAGGTCCGGCGGCGACCGGGAGATGGTGGAGATCCTCTCCCTGGTGCTGCAGCACGACGAGCAGGCCGTGCTGGTTGCTGTGGAGATGGCGCTGCAGGCCGGGGTCGCCAGCAAGACCCACATCCTGAACCTGCTGCACCGGCTGACCGACGGTGCCACCAACCCGGCGCCGCCGATCGAGGCGCCCCAGGCCCTGGTGCTGGCGCAGGAACCCAAGGCCAACGTCGCCCGCTATGACAGCCTGCGCCCGAGGCAGGGAGGCCGTCATGCGTCATGACCCGGCGGCCGCCGCCATCACCATCATGCTGCGCAGCCTCAAGATGCACGGCATGGCGCAGGCCGCGGCCGAACTGACCGAGCAGGGCGCGCCCGCCTTCCAGAACGCGATCCCCGTCCTGTCGCAGCTGCTCAAGGCCGAGATCGCCGAGCGCGAGG
>NZ_JACTUZ010000324.1 GCF_014490445.1 Pseudoroseomonas ludipueritiae
CGCCCTGTCCGGAGCCCGGCTGGTGGTGCTGGCCGCGCCCGATGCCGCCGCCCTGCCCGCCACCCTGGCCCAGGTCACCACCCTGGCCGAGGCCGCGCGCGGCAGCGCCGCCGGCTTCACCGTGGTTGCTCCGGGTGGGGAAACGGCGCCGGAAGCGGCGGCCATCCTCGGCCTCGGCCGCGTGCTGGCCAATGAGATGCCGGAACTGAAGCCGTGCCGCATCGGCCTCGCCCCCGGCGTGGAAGCCGCGCGCCTTTTGCCGGAACTGCTGAACAGCGCCCCGGAACCCGAGCCCGAGCTGCACCTGGCCCCCACCGCCCGGCTGGTGCCGCGCGTGGTGACGGGGCTGGCCCCGGCCAAGGCCCCGGTGGGCCCGGCGCGGCTGGCCATCCGCCAGCCCGGCCAGCTCGGCAGCCTGGAATGGGAAGCCGCCCCGGCGCCCCAGCCCGGCGCAGAGGATGTGGTGGTGCGGGTGCGCGCCGCCGGCCTAAATTTCCGCGACCTGATGTGGGCCCAGGGCCTGCTGCCCGAGGAAGCGCTGATGGACGGCTTCGCCGGCCCGACGCTGGGCATGGAAATGGCCGGCATCGTGGAATCCGCGCCCGCCGGCAGCGGCTATGCGCCCGGCGACCGGGTCTTCGGCTTCGCCCCGGCGGCCTTCGCCACTCAGGCGCGGACGCGGCCCCAGGCCATCGCGCCCATGCCGGCGGGGCTGGATTTCGCCGCCGCCGCCACGGTGCCGGTGGCCTTCCTGACCGCCGTCTATGCCCTGGAAACCTGCGCCAATATCCAGCCGGGCGAGACCGTGCTGGTGCATGGCGGCGCCGGTGCCCTGGGCCTCGCCGCGCTTCAGGTGGCCTTGGCGGCGGGGGCGCGCGTCGCCGCCACCGCCGGCAGCCCGGCCAAGCGCGCCTTCCTGCGCGCGGCGGGGGCCGAGCTGGTGCTGGATTCCCGCGACCCCGGCTTCGCCGACCAGCTCCGCGCCGTCTGGCCCGAGGGCGTGGACGTGGTGCTGAACTCCCTGGCCGGCGCGGCCATGGAACGCAGCCTGGAGCTCACAAAACCCTTCGGGCGCTTCGTGGAACTGGGCAAGCGCGACTTCTTCGAGAATACCCGCGTCGGCCTGCGCCCCTGGCGGCGCAACCTGACCTATTTCGGCGTGGACGTGGACCAGTTGCCCAAGGCGCGCCCGGACCTCGCGCGGCGGCTGCTGCAAGGCATCGCCCAGCGGCTGGCGGATGGCGCGCTGCACCCGCTGCCGCATGCCGTGCGCGGCCCGGCCGAGGTTGAAGCCGCTTTCCGCACGCTGCAGGCCAGCGCGCAGATCGGCAAGCTGGTGCTGGTGCCGCCGCAAGGCGAGGCCAGCGCCACGCCCGCCGAATGGGTGCCGCCCGAGGGCATCATCCTGGTGGTCGGCGGCACGCAGGGCTTCGGCTTCGAATGCGCCAAGTGGCTGGCGGCGCGGGGTGCCTCGCGGCTGGCGCTGCTGTCCCGCCGCGGCGGCACCGCGCCGGGGGCGGAGGCCGCCG
>NZ_JACTUZ010000325.1 GCF_014490445.1 Pseudoroseomonas ludipueritiae
AGCGCGCGGGCGGGCTGCGGCCGGCCAGCAGCAGCGGCAGGCCGGCGGCGGCGCAGGCATTGATCAGGTGGAAGAGCGCTTCCTCATCCGCCACGCAATCGGCGTCGTCCAGCGCGGTGGGGGCGGGCTCGGGCACACCGGAGAGCGCCGGGCCCTGCAGCACCCGCCAGCCGCGCCGCGTCGCCTGCTGCCGCAGCAGGTGGGACTTGCCGACCCCGGCCGGGCCGAAGAGGGCGAGGCGATGCTCCGGCCAGCCTGCCTCCTGCCCCAGCCAGGCCATGGCCTCGGCATTGGAGGAATCCGGCAGCACCTCCCCGGCGAAGCTTTGTGGCAGGTCCAGCGGCAGGGCCAGTTGGCGCCGGGCTTCCACCATTCAGCTCCCGGTGCGGGGCGGGTCGAGGTAGAGCGGGCTTTCCAGGTAGCGCCGCAGCCAGTAGCGGGCCAGCACGCCCAGCGCCGCCGCCATGGGCACCGCCAGCAGCACGCCCAGGAAGCCGAAGGCCACGCCGCCGGCGAACAGGGCGAAGATGACCCAGACGGCATGCAGCTCCACCCGGTGCCCCAGCAGGCGCGGGTAGATGATATAGCCCTCGACCACCTGCCCGGTGACGAAGACGGCGGCCACCATGCCGACGCCTTCCCAGGTGCCGAACTGCCCCAGCGCCAGCAGCAGCGCCGTGCCCAACCCGGTCATGGAGCCGACATAAGGAATAAAACTCAGCACGCCCGAGGTCAGGCCCAGGATCAGCCCCAGCTCCAGCCCCACGGCGGAAAGCCCGATGGCGTAATAGGCGCAGAGCAGCGCGCAGCAGAGCAATTGCCCGCGCAGCCAGGCGGACAGCACGCGGTCGGTTTCCTGCGCCAGCTGCCGCAGGGTGCTGGCATAGCGGCGGGGCAGCCAGCTCTCGATGCGGCGCATGATGCGCTGCCAGTCCCGCAACAGGTAGAAGCCCACCACCGGCGTCACCACCACCAGGGTGAAGACCGAGAGCAGCGCATAGCCGCCGCCGATCAGCCGTGTCGCCGCCGTGCCGAGGAAGGACAGGATGGCGCCCACCTGGCTGACCGCGAGGTCGCGCAGGCGGGTATCCATCACCTCCGGCCCGAAGCGCTTCTCCAGCGCCACCATGCCTTCCTGGATGGCGCCGCCGATGCCGGCGACGTAATTGGGCAGCCGCGCCAGCAGGGTGCCGACCTGGGCGATCAGCAGCGGGTAGAGCAGCAGGATCGCCAGCAGGGCGGCGGCCATCAGCCCCGCCACCAGCAGCAGCGCCGCCAGCCCGCGCGGAATGCCGATGCGGTTCAGCCGCGTCGCCACCGGGTCCAGGAAATAGGCGATGCAACCGGCCAGCACGAAGGGCGTCAGGATGGCCGAGAAGAGCCAGATCAGGAACAGCAGCGCGCCCAGCAGGCCCAGCACCAGCGTGGTGCGCTGCGCCCGCGTCGCGGTGCGCGGGCCGGGGGCGAGGGGCGGCAGGGCGGGCAGGCGGGGC
>NZ_JACTUZ010000326.1 GCF_014490445.1 Pseudoroseomonas ludipueritiae
AGATCGCGAAGTTGAGGGCTTCTGGGGTGGGTCGTTGCAGGCCCTTCGCGGTGGCGCGGCGCAGCAGGTCGGCCACGGTGAGCTGTTCCAGCGCCGCCACCAGTTGTGCCTCCAGCTCCTCCCACAGCGGCTGCACCACCGCCTCGCCCAGCGCCGAGGCCGCCGGCTCGGCCGCCGCCTCCTCGCCGCCCTCCGGCCCGCGCACCGCCGCCACCACCTCGGACAGCCGCATGTCCCGCGCCGCCCGCCCCAGCCGGTAGCCGCCCTTCGGCCCCCGCGTGCTGCCCAAAAGCCCCGCCCGGGAGAGGGCCTGCAGCACCGGCTCGATGCCCCGCCGCGCTTCTCCCAGCCGCTCCGCGATATCCCCCGCCGGCACCACCGCGCCGCGCCCGGCATGAAACGCCACGTCCAGCACGATCGATACCGCCACCATCGCCCGGTCCCGCCGCAACATCATCTGTTCCGCTCCGTCCTTTGCCTCTGAACCACGCGCGCCAGACGTGATATAGCCGCCCCATGCCGCTCCGTCACACCCCTGCCCCCCAGGGCCGCCTCTTTCCCAGCATCCTCGACACCATCGGCGCCACGCCGCTGGTCCGCCTGCCGCGGCTGGAGGCGGCGCGCGGCCTCCAGGCCCGCCTGGCGCTGAAGCTCGAGTTCTTCAACCCGCTGGCATCCCTGAAGGACCGCATCGGCCAGGCCATGGTGGCCGAGGCCGAGGAAGCCGGCCTGCTCACCCCCAATGCCGAGCCGCCGCAGACCATCGTCGAGCCCACCTCCGGCAATACCGGCATCGCGCTGGCCTTTGTGGCCGCCGCCCGCGGCTACCGCCTCGTCGTCACCATGCCCGATGGCGCCTCGGCCGAGCGGCGCAAGATGCTGCGCCTGCTCGGCGCCGAGGTGGTGCTGACCCCGGGGCCGCAGGGCATGGCCGGTGCCATCGCGGAAGCCGAGCGCATCGCCGCCGCCACCCCCGGCGCCTGGATGCCGCGCCAGTTCGACAACCCGGCCAATCCCGCCATCCATGCCGCCACCACCGCCGAGGAAATCTGGGCCGATACCGAAGGCGCGGTGGATGTGGTGGTGGCCGGCCTCGGCACCGGCGGCACGCTGACCGGCATCGCCACCACGCTGAAGCCGCGCCGCCCCGGCCTGACCCTGGTGGGCGTCGAGCCGGCGGAATCCGCCTTCCTCTCCGGCGACGACCCCGGGCCGCACGAGATCCAGGGCATCGGCGCCGGCTTCAAGCCCGGCGTGCTGGAGCTGGAGAAGGTCGACCTGCTCCGCCGCGTCACCGAACGCGAGGCCTTCGCCGCCGCCCGCCTCTGCGCCCGCACCGACGGCATCCCCATCGGCATCTCCTCCGGCGCCGTGCTGCACGCCATGCTCGACCTCGCCCAGCAGCCCCAGCATCACGGACAACTCATCATCGGCATCGCCGCCTCCTTCGCCGAACGTTACCTCTCCACCGACCTCTTCCACGGACTGTGAGA
>NZ_JACTUZ010000327.1 GCF_014490445.1 Pseudoroseomonas ludipueritiae
TGGTCGCCACGGCCGATGGCGTGCGTGAGCCGCAGAACCGCCGCGTCGAGATCGTCCTGCGCTAATCCGCAGGCCGATCAGCCGGGCGGTTCGCCGCCCGGCCGAGGCTGGGTTACGGAAGGGGTGCCGCAAGGCGCCCCTTTTCGTTTTGGGCGCCATGCCATGCGGCGCCAGGGCAAGGAAAACCCGGCACGAAAAAAGGGCGCCTCACGGCGCCCTTGATCCTGGTCGGTGAAGCCGGCCCGCTCAGCGGCTGGCGGTGCGCGCCCGGCTGGCGCGGCGGGCCGGAGCCGCCGCCTTGGCCGGCGCCGAGGCCGCCGTGGCGCCGGAGCAGGTGTCCAGGCCATAAGGGATCACGATATTGCTCTGCGTGGAGAGCGAGGCCAGCGTCGCCAGTCCGCCCTGCTGCGCCAGCGCCTGCTGGAACAGCGGCGCCACATTGGTGCAGAAGAAGGAGCCCTGGTCGATGCCGTCCTGGGACTGCGCATTGGCCAGCTGCGTGATGTAGATATCGAGCTGCTTCTGGCCCTGCACATTGCCGTGGAGGCGCTTGAAGTGCGAGGTCACGGACTTGTAGGCATCGCCCAGGTCACGCTGGTTGCGCGTCACGAAGGCATTGTACTGGTCGGTCTTGTTGCAGGCCAGGGCGGCAACCATCAGCTGGCTCTGCAGCGCCCGCACTTCCATGGCGGTGCGCTCGACCGGCTGCAGGCAGGTATCGGCCAGCACCGGGGTGGCCACCACGACGGCGGTGAGGCCAGCGGCCAGAATACGAACAAACTTCATCGCGACCGGAATCCCCCAAAGGTTGCGAGCGGAAGGCGGAAAGAACTCCCCCGCGCCGCTTTTACACCATCAGGCCCGGTCTTGCGAAGCCTTGCTGCATCCTACAAAGTTCCATTCGCACAGTGACTTGCGGGCACTGGTCAAGATCAAGCTTCAACCTCGCGGGGCAGGTCGGCGCTGCAAGCGGGACAGGTCCGCCAGCCGCCGGTCCAGGAAGGCCAGCACATCCTCCATCGCCGGCTGCGGCTGCCGCAGCCAGAAGGCCAGCGTCGCCACATGAATGGCCGCCAGGGTCAGCCGGCGGGTATGGCGGGAGAAGTCCGTGGAAGTATCGCCCGCCGCCAGCCAGAGCGCATCGGCGGTGCGGCCGGCCACGCGGGCGGCGATGCCCGCGTTCCAGGGCAGCGCCAGCAGCGCCACGGCGCGGCGCTCAGCCTCCCGCCAGGGTTCCAGCCATTGCAGCCGGGCCGCCAGCAGGGCCCGGATGCGCGGGCCGGTGCGCAGCGACTCCAGCGGCCCGGCGGCCTCCACCGCCCCGCGATCCGCCAGGTCGCTGAAAGCCTCCACCATGCCCGTGGCGCCGCGCGGGAAGAGCCATTCAGCGGCCTCCGCCGGTTCGCCGAGATCCACCAGCCCGGCCCGCAGGGCCGCCCGGGTCCAGCCCAGGGCCGGCACATGCGGCAGGGTGGCGCGCAGCGCGGCATC
>NZ_JACTUZ010000328.1 GCF_014490445.1 Pseudoroseomonas ludipueritiae
CTGCCGGCCATGCGCCTGCCGGTGCCGGTGCTGGTGGGGCTGCGCCGCCTGGGGCTGGAACGAGCCGGCGACGTGCTGCGGCAGCCCCGCGCGCCATTGGCCCGCCGCTTCGGCGCGCCCCTGGTGCTGCTGCTGGACCGGATGCTGGGCGAGGCCGCCACCCCCTTCCGCAGCCTGCGCCCGCCGCCCGAGTTCCAGGTGGTGCGGGAGATGATGGAGCCGCTGATCACCCGTGGCGGCATCGATGCCGCGCTGTCCCGCATGCTGCCGGCGCTTTGCGCGCAATTGGGGGATGCCGGGCGCGGCGTGCTGCGGCTGGTGCTGCGGGCGCATCGCGGCGACGGCACGGTGCAGGAAGCCATGCTGGGCCTGGGCCTGCCCAGCCGCGACCCCGCGCATCTGCACCGGCTGCTGGAAAGCAGGCTGGAGGCGCTGGAACCCCGCTTCGGCTTCGAGCGGCTGGACCTGCTGGCCGAGCGCACCGAGCCGCTGGCGTCGCTGCAATCCGGTATGGTGGCCGGCGCCACGCCCGCCGCCGATGCCGCCGCGCTGGCGCAGTTGATCGACCGCCTGGGGCAGCGGCTGGCCGTCTGGCGCCTGGCCCCGCGCGCCAGCCATTGGCCGGAGCGCGCGGCGATGAAGGTGGACCCCTTCGCCAGCATCGCCACGCCACTGGGCTGGGCCGCCCGCCCCCGCCCGCTGCGCCTGCTGCGGCAGCCGGAGCAGATCGAGGTGATCGCGGTGCTGCCGGATGCGCCGCCGCGCCGCATCCACTGGCGCGGCAACTGGATCGAGATCCGCGCCGCCGAGGGGCCGGAGCGTTTCGAGCCGGAATGGTGGCGTGACCGCCCGGACCGCCCGGTGCGCGACTATTACCGCGTGGAATGCGCGGACGGCACGCGGCTCTGGGTCTGCCGCGCCGGGCTGCCGGAAGCCTCGCCGCGCTGGTTCCTGCATGGCGTCTTTGCGTGAGGCGCGGCCATGGGTTTCGCCGAGCTGGGCGCCATGTCCAACTTCACCTTTCTCGAAGGTGCCGCGCACCCGCATGAGCTGGTGCTGACGGCGAAGCTGCTGGGGCATGCGGCCATTGGCATCGCCGACCGCAATTCCCTGGCCGGCGTGGTGCGCGGCATGGTGGCGGCGGAACACAAGGATATCCGCCTGCCCTTCGTGGTCGGCTGCCGCGTGGCGCTGGAGGACAGGCACGAATACCTCGTCTGGCCCACCGGCCGCGCCGCCTATGGAAGGCTGACGCGGCTGCTGTCGGAAGCCCGCATGGTGGCGGAAAAGGGTGAGGAACGCATCGCCCGCGAAGCCCTGCTGGCTGCTGCCGAGGGGCAGATCATGGCGCTGGTGGCGCCGGAAGCGCCGGACGAGGCTTTCGCCGCCCGGCTGCGGCAGGATGCGGCGGCGCTGCGGCGCGGCCTCGCCATGCCGTTGTTCTGCGCCGCCGCGCATCGCTTCGGCGGCGACGACCGGCGGCGGCTG
>NZ_JACTUZ010000329.1 GCF_014490445.1 Pseudoroseomonas ludipueritiae
GCCGGCCGCCACGCCGCTGCCGGCGCCGCCGCCTGCCCAGGCCCTGGCTCCGGCGTCGCCTTCCCCTCTCCCGCCTGCCTCCGCCCCGGCGGATGATCTCGCTGGCCTGCGGGAGGCGGTGATCGCCAAGCTCGCGGTGCTGAATGGCCTGCGCCCGGCCGATACGCTGCCCGCGGCGCCTTCCCGGCCCGAATCCCAAGCCGTGCCGCAGCCTGCCACGCCGCCGCCCGCCCCGGCTCCTGTGCCAGCGGTGGCCGTGGCCCTGCCGGCCTGCCCGGCGTCCTTCTCCCTGGCCGGATGGCGCGGCGAAGGCGCCTTCGCCGATCGCCTGCCGGCCCTGCGTGCCGCCCTGGCGCGCTCGGACCAGGGTGCCGCCGAGGTCGCGGCATTGGCTGAGTTCTATGCGGGCCACCAGCTTTCGCGCGAAGCCCTGGCGGTGCTGGAGGTAGCTTCCGGCGAATGGCCGGCCGGGGCCCTGAAGGAGCGGCTGGAACGGGTGCGCGATGTGGCGCGGCTGCTGCTGGGGCGCCCCGTTCCGCCTGCTTCGCCCCTGCTGGCGGAAGCCGGGGACTGCGCGCGGGAAGATCTGCCGTTGTGGCGGGCTCTGGCCGCCGCCGTCTCAGGCGATGCCGCCACCCTGGCCCGGCTGGCGCCCCGCGCCCGCGCGGCGCTGCGCGAGATCCCGCAGGACCTGCGGTTGGGCTTCGTGCAGCGGCTGGCGGATGCGGTGGAGAATGATCCCGCCACGCTGCGCATCCTGCTGGGCGCCGTGCGCGCCGCCACGGGCCTGACGCCGGAGCAGGCGGCGGCGCGCAACTGGCAATATGCCCGCCTCGCCCGCCAGGAAGGCAACCGGGCGGATGAGCAGCAGTATCTGGAACAGGCGCTGCGCGGCGGCGGCCGCAGCCTGCCGGAGATCTTTGCCCGTGCCCGGCTGGCGGCGCTGAATCTGGGCCGCCCCGGTGCCGAGGGCCGGCGGGCGGAGGCGCAGATCAACGATCTGCTGCGCAGCTACCGCCATGACGCATTGGGCGAGGAAGCGGCCATCGCTTATGCCACCCGGCTGCTGGACCAGGGCGCGCTGGGTGCCGCCCTGGCGGTGGCCGATGGCGCCAGTCAGGCCTCGGCCCGGCCCGGCATGGAAAGCCGTGGCGCCCGGCTGGCCGCCACGGCGCTGCGCCGCCTGCTGGCCGATCCCGCGCCCGAAGGCCCTCCGCTGCCGCCCGCCGACGAGCGCCTGGGGCTGTTCTGGCAATACGAAGGCTATGCCACCCCGGGCGAGCGCGGCGACGACATCCGCCTGGCCGCCATTCAGCTGCTGTTGCGGCAGGGCCTGGCCGAGGCGGCGCGCGACCTGGGCCAGCAGGTCACCCCGGCCACGGCCCGCACGCCCCAGGCCATCCTGCTGCTGGCGCGTGCCGAGGGCGAGGCGGCACAGGGCGACCCGCGACGTGCCCTGGCGCTGCTGGCCAGCCTGCCG
>NZ_JACTUZ010000033.1 GCF_014490445.1 Pseudoroseomonas ludipueritiae
ATGGCGTGCTCTGGGAGGATTCCGCCTTCCGCCGCCGCGTCGCCGCCATCGAGGCCAGCCTGAAGGCGCTGGAGATCACGCAGATGCGCGTGGTGGCCAACCAGCGGCACCGGGATGCCGACAAGCCGGACCCCGCTTCCTCCATCCTGAAGATCCGGGGCTCCGAGTTGCAGCAGGCCACCACGGCGCTGCTGCTGGAAGTGGCCGGGCCCTATGCCGTGCCGGCCCCGGAACATGGGGCGCCGGAAGGCTGGAACGAGCCGCCGGTGGCGCCGGGCTGGGCCGATGCCGTGGCGCCGCTCTACTTCAACTACCGCAAGGTCTCGATCTACGGCGGCTCCAACGAGATCCAGCGCAACATCATCGCCAAGGCCTTCCTGGGCCTCTGAGGGGAGACACCGCCATGGACTTTGACCTGAGCGAGGAACAGCGTCTCCTCAAGGACAGCATCGACCGCTTCGCGGCGGACCACCAGCGCGACCCCGGGCAGCATGGCGCGGCGCCGGACGATGCCGCGCTGTGGAACGGCCTGGCCGAGCTGGGCCTGATGGCCATTCCCTTCGCGGAGGAGGATGGCGGCATCGGCGGCGGGCCGGTCGAGACCATGCTGGTGATGGAGGCCATCGGGCGCGGGCTGATCACCCTGCCCTACCTGCCCACGGTGGTGCTGGGCGGCGGCTTCCTGCGCCTGGGCGGCAGCACGGCGCAGCGGCAGGAATTCATCCCGCGCATCGCCGATGGCTCGCTGAAGATGGCCTTCGCGCAGCTCGAGCGGCAGTCCCGCTACGACCTGCACGATGTCGCCACCAGCGCCACGCGCACCGATGGCGGCTATGTGTTGAACGGCCGCAAGGGCGTGGTGCTGGGCGGCGATGCCGCCGGCCTGCTGGTGGTCACGGCGCGCACCGCCGGGGCGCGGCGCGACGCCAATGGCATCACGCTTTTCCTGGTGGATGCGGATGCGCCGGGCGTCAGCCGCCGCGCCATGCCGGCGCAGGATGGGCAGGGCCTGGCCGAGATCGGCTTCGATGGCGTGCGGGTGCCGGCGGAGCGGGTGCTGGGCACCGTCGATGACGGGCTGGGGCTGGCGAGCCATGTGGTCGATACCGCGCTGGCGGCGATCTGCGCGGACTCGCTGGGCGCCATGGAAGCCTTGCAGCAACTGACGGTGGATTACCTGAAGACGCGGCAGCAGTTCGGCGTTTCCATCGGCTCCTTCCAGGCCTTGCAGCACCGCGCGGCGGATATGCTGGTGGCGGTGGAGCAGGCGCGTTCCATGGCCATGTATGCCGCCATGATGGCGGAGGAAGCGGACCCGGTGGAGCGCCGCCCCGCCATCGCCGCCGCCAAGGCGGAGGTGAACCGCGCCGGCCGCCTGGTGGGCGAGGAAGCGGTGCAGTTGCATGGCGGCATCGCCATGACCTGGGAATACCGCGCCGGGCATTACTTCAAGCGCCTGACCACGGCGGAGCTGCTGTTCGGCGATACCGACCACCACCTGCGCGCCGTGCTGCGGCATGGCGGGCTGGTGGAGGAAGTCTGACAAGGCGCGCCGCCGGGCAGGAAGCTGCCCGGCGGCGTCCTGCCTTCAGGCGGCCAGCAGTTCGTCGGCGGGGCCGAAGAACTCGTAATGGATGCGCGCCGCCGGCACGCCCTGCGCCACCAGCGTGCTGGTGAAGACGCGCAGGAATTCACGTGGGCCGCAGAGGTAGTAATCCGCCTCCGCCCCCGGCGTATGCGCCCGCAGCCAATCCGCGGTGATGCGGCCAGCATGGTCGTAGTCCCGCCCCTGCCGGTCCTCCGCGCGCGGCTGTTCGTAGAAGGTGGTGACGCTGATGCGGCCGCCGGAAGCCGCCGCCAGGGCGCGCGCCTCGGCGCCCAGGGCATGGGTGGCGCCGGATTGCGTGCCATGGATGAACTGCACCGGCGCGGTGCCGGGCATGGCCGCCAGGCTCTGCATCATGCTCATCAGCGGCGTCTGGCCCACGCCGCCGCTGAGCAGCACCACCGGCCGCTGCGGCACGCCGGGCAGGAAGAACTCGCCGGCGGGCGCCGCCACCTTCAGCCGGGCGCCGGGCTGCACCGCGTCATGCAGCCAGTTGGAGGCGATGCCCTGCGGCTCCCGCTTCACGCTGATGCGGTAATGCGTGTCGCTGGGGGCGCAGGAGATGCTGTAGTTCCGCTTCAGCGGCGCATGGCCGGGGATGTCCAGCCAGAAGGTGAGGTACTGGCCGGGCTGGTGCCGCAGCACCTTGCCGCCATCGGCGGGCACCAGGGTGAAGGAGGTGACGATCTCGCTCTCGGGCGTCTTCTCCCGCACCGTGAAGTCGCGCCAGCCGCTCCAGCCGCCGGGCGCGCTGGCATGCTCGGCATAGATCTGCTGCTCACGCCCGATCAGCACATCGGCCAGGAACCAATAAGCCTCGCCCCAGGCGCCCAGGATCTCTGGCGTCGCCGCCTCCCCCAGCACGTCCTGGATGGCGCCGAGCAGCGCCTCAGCCACGAAGGGATAATGTTCCGGCAGGATGTTCAGGCCGACATGCTTCTGCGCGATGCGCTCCACCGCCGCCGTCAGCACGCCCAAGTTGTCGATGTTCCGGGCATAGGCCAGCACCGCGCCGGCCAGGGCCTTGGGCTGCGAGCCCGTCTCGCCATGGTGGGACTGGTTGAAGAGGTCGCGGATCGCCTCGTTCTGGAACATCCGCGCGTACATGCGGCGGGTGATCTCCAGGCCGTGGGCCTCCAGGGCCGGGACCGTGGCCTTCACCACGGCAATGGTCTGCTCGCTGAGCTGACGGGGCATGCTGGCCTCTTAAGGTGTATCAACAATGCATCTTATGGCTGGCTGCACAGAAGATGTAAAGATGCTACATCTTCAAAATGCGACTGACCCTCTACACGGATTACGCCCTGCGCGCCTTGATCTATCTCGGCCTCCGGCAGGACCGCCGCGTCTCCATCCGCGAGATCGCGACGGCACACCGCATCTCGGAGAACCACTTGGTGAAGGTGGTGCACCAGCTCGGCCGCGGCGGCTTCGTGGAGACCACGCGCGGCAAGGGCGGCGGGCTGCGCCTGGCCCGCGCGCCGGAGGAGATCCGCATCGGCGACGTGGTCCGCTTCACCGAGGAGGACATGGCGCTGGTGGCCTGCTTCCAGCCCACGGCCACGGGCGGCGGCTGCGCGCTGATCAATGCCTGCCGGCTGCAGTCCCTGCTGGGTGAGGCGCTGGCCGGCTTCATGGCGGTGCTGGACAGCCACACCCTGGCGGACCTGCTGGGGCCGCCGCACCGGCAGGCCATGGCGGCGCGGCTCGGCCTCGCCTCCGCCGGCCCCGGCCTGCCGCCCCCCTCCCCCACCGAGGCGCCCGCCGAATGATGCGTGACTGGTTGTGGGCCTTTCTGCCAGCCCCGATGAATGCCAGCCTGGTCGAGCGGCTGCGCGGCTGCTGCGGCGCCCTGGCGGGGCTGCTGGTCACCGGCCTGGCCTGCACCTGGCTGGTGGGCTCGGCTGGCCTGCCGCCGGTGCTGATCGCGCCGCTGGGCGCCTCCGCCGTGCTGCTCTTCGCGGTGCCGGCCAGCCCGCTGGCGCAGCCCTGGTCGATCATCGGCGGCAATACCGTCTCGGCCCTGGTGGGCGTTACCTGCGCGCATTGGATCGCCGAGCCGCTGCTGGCCGCGCCGCTCGCGGCCGCGCTGGCCATCGGCGCCATGTTCACCCTGCGCTGCCTGCATCCGCCCGGCGGCGCCATCGCGCTCACCACCGTGCTGGGCGGGCCGGCGGTGACGGCGGCGGGCTACCATTTCGCCTTCTCGCCCGTCGCGCTGAACTCGCTGCTGCTGATGTTCGCGGCCCTCATCTACAACAATGCCACGCGCCGCGCCTATCCGCACCGGCAGCAGCCGGCGCAGCGCCACCCGCACCAGACCGCTGACCTGCAGCCGACGGAGCGCCTGGGCGTGCAGGCCCGCGACCTGGATGCGGCCCTGCGGCAGTTCGACGAGGTTCTCGATGTCAGCCGCGAGGATCTGGAGAATCTGGTGCAGCAGGCGGAGATGCATGCCTATCGCCGCCGCTTCGGCGAGATCACCTGCGCCGACATCATGTCCCGCGACGTGGTGACGGTGCGGCCGGAGACACCGCTCGCCAAGGCCTGGCTGCTGCTGCGCCGCCACGATATCCGCGCCCTGCCGGTGGTGGATGCGGATGGCTTCGTCGCCGGCATGGTCTCGGACGCCGACCTGATGAAAAGCCCGGAGCTGAACCCTTATGACGGGCTTCGCACGCGGCTGCGGCATCTCATCCGCGGGCTGCCGCGCGTGCGCGCGGCGCAGCGCCCGCAGGTGGTGCGGGATGTCATGCCGTCATCGCTGCGCGTGGTGGCGGAGGACACCCATGTCGCGGAACTGGTGCCGTTGATGGCCGATGCCGGGCTGCGGCACGTGCCGGTGGTGGATGGCCAGCGGCGGCTGCGCGGCATCATCGCGCAGTCGGACCTGATCGCCGCCCTGTATCGCGGCGGCCTGATGCAGCGGGAGGAGGAGACCAGCAGCCGCGCCGCCTGATGCCGCTGGCTCGACAGGCGCGGGTCTTGCCAGCAAGCTGAAGCCCCCGCTTCCCGAGAGGCATCATGACCACCATCCCGACGCAGCCCTTCGCCCTGCCGGGCGGCAGCGCACCACGCCGGCGCGGCTATCTGCAAAGGCCCGACTGCCGCATCTATTTCGAAGTGACAGGCAGCGGCCCGGCGCTGATCTTCGCCCATGGCCTGGGCGGCAATTACATGTCCTGGTGGCAGCAGGTGGCGCATTTCGCCGCCACCCATTCCTGCGTCACCTTCAGCCACCGTGGCTTCGCGCCTTCCGAGACGCCGCCGGGCGGCCCAAGGCCGGAGGATTACGCCGGGGACCTGGAGGCGCTGATCGCGCATCTGGAGCTGCGCGACCCCGTGCTGGTCGGCCAGTCCATGGGCGGCTGGACGGGCATCGACCTGGCGCTGAAGCGGCCAGGGCTGCTGAAGGCGCTGGTGCTTTCCGCCACCTCCGGCCCCATCGACCCCACGCAGACCGGCAGCGCCGCCGCCGGAGCTTTCGCGGCCTGGTCGGCGCGCTCCCAGGAGGCGCTGCGGAGTGGCTCCGCGCGCGGCATCCACCCCGCCGTGGGCGCCCGCGCAGCCGAGGAACAGCCGGCGCTGCATTTCCTCTACCGCGCCATGGACGAGCTGAGCGTCGGGCTGGACAAGGAAACGCTGCGCGGGCGCCTCATGGCCGCGCGCAACCGCCCCGCCTCGGACCTCGCCGCCATCGCCATCCCGGCGCTCTGGATCACCGGGGCGGAGGATGTGGTCTTCCCCTCCCCTGTCGCGCCCTACCTCGCGGCGGCCATGCCGCGGGCGCGGCATGCCGAGGTCGAGCGCGCCGGCCATTCGCCCTATTTCGAGCGCCCGGCGGCCTTCAACGCCCTGCTGGCGGAGTTCCTCGCCGCGCTCTCCTGAGGCGCTCGCTCAGCTCGTGACCGGCCGTTCCGCCAGCCCGGCGCTGCCGAAGACCGAGCGGTAATAGGCGATCTCCCCGGCGGGGCCGGTGGCCTTGGTGTCGTTGTCGCTCAGCTTCACGGCGGGGTGCTGCTCCACCTCGGTCACCTTGCAGACCAGGCTGATCGGCGTGAAATCGGCGGCATCCACCGGCGCGCAGCCGGAGAAGTCATTGGTCAGGTTGGTGCCGATGCCGGCGCTGATGCGGCAGCGGGGCTCGTGCCGCCACTTCCCGGGGTTCCGGAAGTCCCGCGCATCCGTGAAATCGGCCGGTGTGTATCCAGGCTGGATCTGGCCGCCGAAGCTGGCATGCAGGCCCAGGACCCGGTCCACGTCCAGCCCGTCCGAGGGCACCAGCAGCTTCCGGCGCGGGTCGCGCCCCCGGGCGGCGAAGAAGGCCAGGGCTTCCTCGCCACCCTCATAGGGGTCCTTGCTGTCGAGGCGCACGCCGGTCCAGTCCGCCGCCCAGTCCGGCGCGTGCTGGAAGAACTGGGTGGAGCCATAGGTATCCGGCAGCATCACCTGCAT
This sequence comes from Pseudoroseomonas ludipueritiae, assembly GCF_014490445.1. GTDB lineage: Bacteria > Pseudomonadota > Alphaproteobacteria > Acetobacterales > Acetobacteraceae > Pseudoroseomonas > Pseudoroseomonas ludipueritiae. The sequence continues at coordinate 6,062 of NZ_JACTUZ010000033.1, forward strand.
GGCCCCGCCATACATCTGCTGCCAGAGGCGCAGCACCTCGTATTGCGCCTCCCTCACCCCCACCTGCCCCAGCCGCCCGAGCCGCGCCAGCGCCGTCAGCACCATCGGCAGTTCATGCGCATTGGTGCCGATGGCTTCCAGATTGTGCTTGTAGGCGAGATAGGTGTTCGAGGTCCCGGAGAAGATGCCCGGCAGCTTGGCGGCCAGCAGGGTGACGACATACTCGTGCCAGAGAAAGGAATGCCGCCGCCGCGTGCCGAAATCCGCGAAGCTCAGCCCTGGGACGCCGGCCAGCCGCTCGACCTTCGACCAGAGTTTCGCCTTGGCGCGCGAGAAGAGGATATCGAGGTCCATCTCGTCGAGCTGTGCATAGCCGTGCCGCGTCCGCAGTTCCGAGACGATCGCCAGGGCATGGATTTCCCAAAGCGTCACCTCCTCCCAGGTGCCTTCGAATTCCAGCCGCCACTGCCCATCCTCCCGCAGCAGCCGGTAGGGCGGCAGGGAAAGGCCGCCGAGCCATTCGATGAAGCCAGGGGAGAAGATATTGCGCTGCCCATAGAAGGTATTGCCGGCCAGCCAGATCAGTTCCGATTTGGTGAAGCGCAGTTCCCGGACATGATCGAGCTGGCGGCGCAGTTCCACCTCATCCACGACCTCCGCCAGGCGCACGGCCCTGGTGCGGTTGATCAGGGTGAAGCGCACCCGCGTGCCCGCGAAACCCTTCCAGATGAACTGCAGCATGGCGAGCTTGTACCAATCCGTGTCCAGCAGGGACCGGACGATGGGGTCGAGGCTCCAGTTGCGGTCATGCGCCCGCTTGGCGAGGTTGTGGATCACGCCCCTGCTCCCCGCCCGTGCATCATTCCTCCTCCCCCAGCACGCCGCATCGCAACTCCTCCAGGAAGGTGAGCAATGCCTGCTCCGGGCTCTGGTTGCGCCCGGCGATCAGCTCCACCCCCCAGGTCTTCAGCACCGCCCGCTGCACCTCGCTCTCACAGGGCATGAAGACAAAGGAGGCCGGCCGGTCCTGCTCATAGCCCGAGGCGCGCCAGATCTGCGCCAGCTTGTGCAGCAGCAGCCGGATATTGAGGTCCGACATGCTGTAGCCGATGAAGAGGATGGTCCGCCCCAGCGCATCCGCCCAGAGCTTCACGTCCAATGGTGAGGAGAAGCTCAGCCGGTTGAAGTAATCCGTCTCGGCGATGACGAGGGACTGATCGTCCTCGAAATCTCCATGGAACTTGACGATCTGCGTGGCGGCGCCGTCGGCCTTGGCGATGTCGCGCGTATTGGTGATCTTCACGTAGTCACGGCCATGGACACGATAGGCGGTTTCCAGGTTGGCGTCGTAATTCGTGGTGTAGATGATCGGGAAATCGAGCGAGACGATGATCTCGTGGATCCGCGAGGCGCGGACCTTCTCATCCGGCACGTTCCAGTTGCGGTCCATCCAGCTTCGCAGCGGCCCGATGCTGCCCTTCTGCAGGCGGTAGTATTCGGCCAGGGTCTGGTAGCTGTTATGGGTGCCGAGAAAGGCTTCCGGGTCCAGCCCCAGGTCCTCCCCCATGTGCTGGATCAGCTGCTGCCAGGAGGGCAGGCCCACGCTCATCGAAAGGCCCGCGCCGGCGAAAAGGATGGCGCGCCTTTCGCGGATAATCTGTACCAGATCGCTGAATTCCGCCTGCATGCCGCCGCGCCGCCTCCTGAAGACAGAACGCCGCCAGTCACTCTCGGGTTCCGCGGCCATGGGCTGTGGAGAAGCGAGAGGGGGCTACACTATTCCCGAGCAAGCCACGGCGATGCCGCATTGCTCCGTGGCGGGGCGAAATCTTGATCTGATACTGCTAAACAGGCCTCTAGATTTACGGCTAACTTCTCCAGTTAACAAAAATTGTTATTGATACCTGTTCTATACTTTGAAGTAGATCAGCCTGTAAGCTTCTGCCGGCCCACACGAAAAGGCGAGGAAGGCCTCCCTCCCCCGCCTGCTGATACCTCGATTAATCGCCCCGCCCGGTCGCGTCCGGCCGCTTCTTCCGCCCGCGTGGCTGTGCCTCGGCCAGGAAGCGCGAGTAAATGTCCTCCATCCGTTCCAGCAGGAAGAGGTCGAAGCCCGGCGCGGCGGCCTTGTCGATCGCCAGGGTGGTGGCCCGCTCCGTGGACTGGATCTTCATCACCCTGGCGCCGCTGGAATGGACCCAGGCACGGGCGGGCTCACGCTCACGACGTGCCCCTTCCCCTTCTCCGATGCTCCTGGCGGGCTCGGGCTCGCTGAGCCAGGCCAGCACCTGCTGGAAGCGTGCATCCGATTCGGCCGATCGGAAAGCCCCGCCTTCCAGGCGCCTGGCGAGGTCCCGTGGCGGCTGCCCCTGATGGAAGGCCGCGGCCAGATCAACCCAGCGGTCGCGCCCCGTGCCCGGGGCCGGGCCGATCGCCTCCACCACCTCCGCCGGAATGCGCTGGACCACGGTGATGAGGCGGGAGACGGTGGTCTTGTCGGCGCTCAGCGCCAGCATAATCGTTTCGCGGTCATAGCCGCTTTCCTCCAGCCGATGGGCGAAGCGGGCCCGCTCGATAAAGGAAAGGTTGGCCCGGGCGCTGTTCTCCTGCCCCTGGGCCAGCACCAGTTCGCGGTCGGACAGCGGCCGCACCACAGCGCGCACCGGCTTGCCGAGATCCCTGGCGGCCCGCAGCCGGCGATGACCGAAAGCCACCTGGAACCGCCCCGGCGCGGCGGGGTGGGGCCGTACCAGAATGGGCGAATCCTGCCCGCTTTGCGCGATGCTCTCGCGCAGCGCCTGGTATTCCTCATCGTCCTGCGCCATGCGGTCGGCGACAAAGGAGGCGTCGATGCTGGCGGGGTCGAGATCGACGATCACCTGCCCCGAAGTCAGGCGCGCTTCCAGTTCCCGCGCCGCATTGGCCTTGTTGGCCAGGTCGTCAATGCTGCGCGTCACGGCACCGACAGCGCCACGGCTGGTGAAGGGCAGGGGGGCCGCGCGGGGTGGGGAGGCCTCGGAGTTGACGGCCGTCAACTTCGGCTGGGTCAGCCCGGCCAGCAGGTTCTTGCGCGCCATCAGCTTCTCCCCCAGGCGGCATGGATCAGTTCTTCGATCTCGCCATTCACCGCGTCCAGGCATTCCATGGCGCGGTCATAGGTGGCGGGCGTGAAGAGGCGCCGCTCCACCTCATAGAGTGTCTGCTTGGTGATGCCGGCATCCGAGATGGCGACGCTCTTCAGCATCGGATGCGTCAGCACATGCTGGCCAAAGAGCGAGCGCATGAAGGCCACCATCTGCGTCTGTGGCCCGTCGCTCGGCTCATAGCGGGTGACCAGATAGCGCAGCCAGTCGTAGCGCAGGCTGCTGCCGGCGGCCTTGAGATGCCCGAGCACATCGCCCAGCATCAGCAGGAACTGGCACATGGACATGACATCCAGCATCTGCGGATGCACCGGGATGAGCACGGCGGTCGCGGTGCAGAGCGCGGCCATGGTGAGGTAGCCGAGCTGCGGCGGGCAGTCGATGACCACGATGTCATAGTCATCGGCCACCGTGGCCAGAGCTCCGTCGAGGCGCGCGAAGAAATCCCGTCCCGTCGCGCCGCCCTCATGCGTGGCCAGCACCCGGGGCGTGTCGTATTCGAATTCCATCAGCTCGATATTGGCGGGCACGATATCGAGGCCAGGGAAGTTGGTGCGGCGGATCAGCTCCCGCAGCGGCCGCGCCTCCTCATCATAGCGTAGGGCGGCGTAGAGGGTCTCGTTGGGGCCCAGGTCGAATTCCGGCTGGAAGCCATGCAGGGCGGAAAGGCTGGCCTGAGGGTCCAGGTCCACCGCCAGGACACGATGGCCGGTCAGTGCCAGGTGCTGCGCCAGATGCGCCGTGGTGGTGGTCTTGCCGCTGCCGCCCTTGAAATTGACGACGGCCACGACCTGGATGTGTTCCCTGCCCCGCCGGTGCGGCACATAGCGCCGGCTGGCGCGGCCATTCTCCTCCAGATAGGCGCGCAACTCCTGGATCTGGGCCGCAGTATAGGAGCGGCGGCCGGTGCTGGTGACACTGGGCGCCGGCCCTTTGCCTTCCAGCGACAGGTTGCGCAGATAGCCGCTTTTCACGCCCAGCAGCTTCGCGACCTCGGCCGCCTGGAAGGCACGCAGGGGTTTCTCGGCGGCCGGGGGGAAGAGGTCCAGCCGATGCGCCTGCAGCTTCTCAGACAGCTCCTGCGCCTGGGCGCTGATGACGGTGTCGATATCCGCAGCCGTTTTGCGGTTGCCGGCCAAGCTATCCATGATTTCCACTCGCAGATGCGACTGCCGAAGCACTCGCCGCCGAATATCGCATCTCCCGCGGCTCCTTGGAAGCCAGGGCAGAGCGGCCGGCCGGGTTGACGGCCGTCAACTGCCCCCGGCGAGGGTAGCTTGCTGCCTCCCGCAGCCCATGGATGCTGCGGTCCAGGAACAATTCACCCGTTCCGGCGCGCCGCAGCATGCCGCGCAGATAGCCGCCAGGCCCCGCGCTGTGGAAATGGCCAGCCTGCTTGGTCGAGATGACGGCCACGGCCACCGCGGCCGGATGCCGCCCCAGCACCCGGCAGGCTTCGCCGTAAAGCGCCTGGGGGATGCCCAGCTGCCGCGCCAGCACCGCAGCCGCGTCGGCGATATCGCCCCAGTCGGGCCGCCGGGTGCCGAGGCAATCCTCCAGCCTCGGGGCCAGCCGCACCAGTTCCGTCGGCGAGAGCCTGAACCCGGCTTCAGCCTTCTCCACCTCTGACCTTGAGGGCAGGGCAGGGGACAGCACCGCTTCTTCCTGAGCCGCTACAAGAGACCCTTCGGGTTCAGTGGGTGTTTTCGTAGGTATTATGGGCCTGACTCCCACGTCACCCGAGCCTGACATATCCGCGCTTTCCACCGCTGCCTCGAGCGCCTTCCGCGCCTCGGCCACGAGGTCCTGGAGAGCTTCCACCAGCGCCGCTAGTTTCGCCGGATTCTCCGAACGCCGCGTGGCCGCCGTGATCCGCTGCGCCTCGGCCATGCCTTGCTCCAACCTAGCCGCCTCCAGCCCGCGCTCCCGCGCCAGTTCCAGCAACTGCCCCAGGAACTGCTGCGCCCGCCCCGCCTCCCGGCGCAGGTCACGGCAAAGCCGGCGAGCCTGCTCGCCTTCCTCGGCCGCGCGCAGAAAATCGGCATGGCGCGCCGCCATGGGGCGCAGATTCAGCCCCCAGGCCCAGAGGATGCGTCCCTCCTGCCGGCAGCCGCGCCGCTTTCGGTCGGTGCCATCCTTGGCGACGATCAGCCGCGCCTCGATGGCGGCGGCGATCAGCCGGCTGACATGCCGCTCGCTGCAATCCAGCGCCAGGGCCAGTTCCTCATTGCCTGGCCAGACGATGGGCTCGGCACCGGGCGCCCAGTCCTGCGGCTGGGTCCAGCGGAACAGTGCCTCCATCAACGGCAGCAGCCGGGTCTGGCCCAGGTAAGGCGCCGCGCGGCGCATGGCCGCCAGCAACTGGTTGGGGTGCTTGACGCCGGCGGGAAGCCCGGAGGCCTGTTCCGCCAGCCGGGCCGCGGCGAGGTGATTGGTGGTCAGCTTGCGCAGGCCACAGCTTCCCCGCCGCGGAAATGACTGAATTTCCACGTTGCCCATTCCTTCGGTAGAGATGGACCGAGGCGGGCACACGCCCTCGTTAGCGCGAAAACCTCTTTCGCGCTTGACCAAAGCCGTGGTGAGAACCTAGATGGATGACTGTCCAGGGCATCCGTCTAGGCCTTCGCGGCCGTCTCGGTTGTTCAGCAAGCCCCGCTTTTCAGAGCGGGGTTTTGCGTATTCAGGCCTCGCTTGCCGTGGCGCCGTCCTCCGTCTCTGGCTGCTGTTCCTCGGCCGCCGCCGCGATGAAGCTGCGGCGGAGGAGGGGGGTCTTCGCCCGGGCGGTGAAGGTCACGATGGTGCCGTCATAGCCGGGGCGGCCGCGCCGCTGCGTTTCCGCGGGCGGGCGATGCAGGGCGATATCGAACTCGATCAGCCGGTGGTTCTGCTCCAGCTCGGTCAGGAACTGGCCGAAATGCCGCAGCAGCCCACGGGTGCCGACGCGCGCATGCAGATCCTCGATGCCGATGGACCAGCCGGCCTCATCCACATCCTCGGACTTGGCGATCTCGTAGAGGCGGCGCTCCAGCGGGGCGAGGTCGAAATACTCGTCCGCGAAGGTCAGCAGGCGCGTGTCGTTGAGGATGCCGCGGTAAAGCCAGGCGCAGAGCGTGACGGAGACGCTGACCAGCTCCTTCTCCTTGCGGGCGTTGCGGCGGTAGCGGGTATTCACCGCATCGATCCAGGAGAAGACGCCATCGGTGCCTTCCCCCGCCATCTCGATGTTGGTCCGCACCTGGGTGCCCTGCAGCCGCTGCAGCATCTGCAGCAGCCGGTCATAGGCCTTGCCGGCCGTGTCCCGCCCGGCGACGCGGAAGAAGTCATGCGCCGTGAAGGTGAATTCGCGGTCGGGCTTCGGGTCATCGGGCCGCAGCTCGCCCCGCCGCAGCTTCTCCGCCATCAGGGACGCGATGTAGAGGATGAGGTCCTTGTCATAGATGGTGGCGATGCCGGCCGGGCCGGGCGCCACCTCGATCCGCACCTGCCCGTCGTCATAGCGCAGCACCTCGCGCGTCGCGGCGGTTTTGCCCAGGTGGAAGAAGGGATAGGCCATCACGCTGCGCTGGCCGCGCACCTTGCCACGCAGCGGGCTGTCGAAGAGGTCGGGCGTCAGGTCACGGCTGCGGCGGGCGCGCGCGGCGGCAGCGGCCTTGCCCTGCGCTGGCAGGGAAGGGGCTTGGTCGGAGGCCTTCGAGGCTTCCTGCCGCGGTGGTGTCTGGCGTGCCATGACTCGGAAAACGGATGTGTCGCTCTGTTCCAGCCGCCAGCATGCATAACCTCAGCCGGATCGCGAGGGTCTAGGTTCGGGTTTTCACCTCCGAAAAGCCGGTGATGATTCGGGGTTTCGCCTCCAAAAAGCGAGATTGGCAGCGAATTCACCCTCCAGTAGCGCCCGTAAGCGCATCTACGCGGAAGCCTTCACCTGCTCCGACTCGGGCTAACGGCTCCAAAATTCCGGCCGAATCCGGCCGCTGGCCGACTCGCAGCCGGCGGGAAGCGCCTAAGGCGGTGATTAGGTGCGATTTAGTGGCGGAAGCAGCAGTGGTGACGCATCTATGGCGGACAGAGGCATCGTCATCGTTGCGGCAGAGATCGTAAACCGTGCTGAAAAGGCAACGGGTTCTGCAATCGCCAGGACGATTCGGGTTTTCACCTCCGATATTCCGGTACCTCGACGGCCACGGATTCCTGGCGCTGACGTCCGGACCCTAAAGCAGGCTCATCGAGCCTGTCAAATTATTCCTATGAACGACTGGGTACTGAAGGGCCAGGTTCTTCTTTCTCCAGAGAGCAGCAACAGAGAATAGCCGGAAGGCCTCTCGCGGGGAGAGTTCGGCGCAGCACCGGCACAGCGCACCCCAAGGCCCCGGCTGGCCAGCGCAAGGTTCCCGTTGCTGCATGAACGTCGCCGCCGCGGCGACACCCCGCCCGCAGCGATGAGAGATACGGCCTCAGCAAACATTTGACGCGGCGGCGGCGGAGGTCATAGCCTAGGAGAAAGAACGAACATTCTACATAAAGAATGGAGGAAGCCGAGATGGACAAGGCCACCACGCGCAGCGCTGCCCAGGAGGATGCCTCATCCCCATCGCCCGGCCGTGGCGCTACCATGCTCTATGGCGACTTCACGCCCGGGCTGGGCATGGGGAGCGCGGCCTATCGGCTGGATGCCGAGGCCGTCGCGCGCTGGCGGCGCCTCTTTCCGGATGACGAGACGGGCGAGCTCATGCCCCATGGCATGATCGCGGTGGTCTCCATGCGCGCCTATGGCGAGGTGATTCCCCTGCGCCCGCCTGGCAATATCCATGCGGCACAGCATTTCGAGCTGCTCCGGTTGCCCCGCATCGGCGAGGAACTCGTGACCAGCGTGAGCTGCCTGTCCAAGGAGATCCGGCGGGGCCGGCGCCGCGTCACGGTGACCACCGAAACCAGGGGCAGCGGCGGGCCGGCCTTCCGGGGGCGGATGACCGTGCTGTGGGCCGCATGAGCGGCGCCCTGCCAGCGGTGAGCCGCGACATCGGGCGGGAGGAGATCCTCGCCTATGCCGAGATCACCGGCGACTTCAATCCGGTGCATGTGGACGAAGTCTTCGCGGCCGCCACGCCCTTCGGCAAGCCCATCGCGCATGGGATGCTGTCGCTGAACCTGCTGTGGCAATCGCTGCGGCGCGGGCTGGGCACCGTGCCGCTGACCCTGGACATCCGCTTCGTGCGGCCGGTGCTGTCCGGCACGCGCGTCACGGCCGGCGGCACCGCGCGCGAGGATGGGCCCGGCTACGATGTCTGGGTCCGGGACGAGGGCGGCGAGCCGGTGATCGTCGGCACCGCCATTCCGCTGGAGGAGGGCCGCGGTGATGCATGAGGACCCCGCCCGCCGGCAGCGGCCCCGCCGGATGCCCCGGGTGCCAGGCGCGGCACCGAACACCCCGGAGCATGGCGCATGAGCCGCCGCCCCGCCGTGATCACCGGCGCCGCCGATACGGCGGTGGGCGACCTGCCCGGCTCCAGTTGCATGGGGCTGCATGCCGAGGCCGCCAGCCTCGCCCTGGCCGATGCCGGGCTCCGGCCCGGCGACATCGATGGCGTGCTCTGCGCCTATTCCTTCACCGAGCCGCATCTGATGCTCGCCTCGGTCTTCTGCGAGTATTTCGGCATCCAGCCTGCCTATTCCACCGCGATCCAGGCGGGCGGCGCGACCGGCTGCATCATGGTGATGCAGGCGGCGGCGCTGATCGAGGCGGGGACCTGCCGGCATGTGCTGGTGGTCGCCGGCGACAACCGCCTCAGCGGCCTCACGCGCGACCGTGCTGTGGCGGCGCTGGCGGATGTGGGGCACCCGCAGTTCGAGCGGCCCTTCGGCGTCACCATTCCCGCGCTCTATGCGCTGGTGGCGCGCGCCTACATGGAAAGATACGGCGCCACGCCGGAGCATCTGGCCGCCATGGCGGTGGCCAGCCGCACCCATGCTGTCCGTAATCCCAAGGCGCAGATGCGCGCGCCCATCACGGTGGCCGATGTGCTGGCCAGCCGCCCTATCGCGGAGCCGCTGCGGCTGCTGGATTGCTGCCTGATCTCCGATGGCGGCGCGGCGCTTGTCATCAGCGCGCCGGATGCGGCGCGGGACACGGCGCGGCGGCCGGTGCCGGTGCTGGGCACGGGGCAGAAGAACACGCATGAGCATCTGCTCGCCGCCCCTAGCCTGACGGAGTTCGGCTGCCGCGACAGCGCCGCCCAGGCCTTCGGCCGCGCGGGGGTGACGCCCGCCGATATCGATGTCGCCGAGATCTATGACAGCTTCACCGTCACGCTGCTGGTGGAGCTGGAATCCATCGGCTTCTTCGAGAAAGGCGAGGCCGGGCCTGCGGCCTTGGCCGGCGCGCTCGACCTCGGCGGGCGGCTGCCCTGCAATACCCATGGCGGGCTGATGTCCTATGCGCATTCCGGCGCGGCCGGCGGGCTCTTCCATGTGGTGGAGGCGGTGCGGCAGTTGCGCGGGGAAGCCGCCGCGCGGCAGGTGCGCGACGCGGAACTGGCCTTCGTGCATGGCGACGGCGGCATCCTTTCCGCGCATTGCTCCCTTGTGCTCGGGAGGGCGTGAGATGACGGAGGCACCGGCCAGGCCGCTCCCCCTTCCCAATGCGGATACCCTGCCTTTCTGGGAAGGCGCCGCGCGGGGCCAACTGCGCCTGCAACGTTGCGAAGCCTGCGGGGAAGCGCAGTTCCCGCCCCGCGCCCTCTGCGCCCATTGCCATCACGCGGCGCCCGCCTGGGTCACCGCCAGCGGCCATGGGCGGCTGGTGAGCCATACGCGCATCCACCGCCCGCCCTCCGCCGCCTTCAAGCCGGACCTGCCCTATGTGGTGGGCCTGGTGGCGCTGGAGGAAGGTCCGCGCATCATGGTCACGCTGCGCGGCGCGGCGGCGGATATGCCACGGATCGGCGATGCCCTGCGCATCCGCTTCGACCCGCCCGCCGGCCCGCATGGCATCGCGCTGCCTTACGCGGAGAAGCCCGCGCCGGAGGCCTGAGCAGGCCAGCCGCAACAACAGAAGCAAAGGGAGGGAATGAACCCATGGCCGAGCCCGCACGCGGTGACACGCTGATGGCGCCTCCGCCCGCCGCCCGCCAGGAGCCTGACGAGGCCCCGGCCGCCAGCCGGCCTGGGGCGCGCATGAACAGCCTCGCCAGGGCCCTGGCGCCCGCCTCCATCGCGGTGCTGGGCGCTTCCGACAATCCGCACAAGGCCGGTGGGCGCCCCATCGCCTTCATGCGGCAATACGGCTTCCAGGGCCGGATCTACCCGGTCAATCCAGGGCGGGCGGAAGTGCAGGGGCTGCGCGCCTATGCCTCCCTGGCGGACCTGCCGGAAAGGCCGGAACTGGCGCTGGTCGCCGTGGGCGGGGCGGAAGGATTGAAGCTGGTGGAGCAATGCGCCGCCGCCGGCGTCGGCACCGTTGTGGTGGTGGCTTCCGGCTATGCCGAGGCCGGCGAGGCAGGCCGCCTGTTGCAGGAACGCATGCTGGCCGCCTGCCGCGCCGGCGGCACGCGGCTGGTGGGGCCGAACTGCCAGGGCCTCTCCAACTTCAGCAATGGCGCCATCGCCAACTTCTCCACCATTTTCCATGAGCAGCCGGGGCGCGACGGGCCGCTGGCCATCATCGGGCAGAGCGGCGCCGCCACGCAGTCCGTCTATGCCCTGGCGCAGGCACGCGGCATCCATGCGCGCTATGTGCATGCCACCGGCAATGAGGCCGATGTGACGGCGGCGGAACTGCTGCTGGAAACGGTGGAGGATGCCGAGGTCCGCGCCGTGGTGCTTTATGTCGAGGCGCTGGGCGACCCTGAAACGCTGGCCCGCGCCGCCGCCCGCGCGGCCGCGCGGGGCATCGCGGTGATCGGGGTGAAGAGCGGCCGCACGGCCAATGGGCAGCGGGCCGCTTCCTCCCATACCGGCGCCATGGCGACGGAAGACCGGGTGATCGATGCCTTCTTCGCGCGCCACAATATCATCCGCGCCGTCGATCCCTATGAGGCGGTCTCGGTGGCCGCGCTGTGTATCGGGACGCCCCGGCCGCGGGGGCGCAACCTGGTGGTGATGAGCAATTCCGGCGCGAGTTGCGTGATGGGCGCCGATACGGCCGACGAGCTGGGGATGCCGCTGCTCCGCTTCGGGCCGGAGGTCGCGCGGCGGCTGGAGCAGGCGATGCCCGCCTTCAGTAGCGCCAGCAACCCGGTCGACCTCACCGGCGCGCTGCTGAACGACCGCGCGCTCTTTCCCGGCGTGCTGGAGGTGCTGGCGGGCGTGGAGGATGTCCACCTCCTGATGGTCTCCTTTCCCGTGGCGGGCAGCGGCTACGATGTCGAGGGCTATGCCGATGCGCTGGCGCGCTTCGCCGCCGGGCGCGGCATCGCGCTGGCCGTTTCCGCCTATCAGGAGCCGGTGCGGGAAGCCTTCGCCCGGCGTGGACTGGTGGTCTTCGGGCGGGAGCGCGAGGCCCTGCGGGCGCTGAACACCTATGCCGCCTATGCGGAAGGCCTGCGCCGCCTGGCCGCGCGCGCCGTGGCGCCCGCCCCGGCGGTGCCGGACCTGCCCGCCGGGGCATCCGGCACGCTGGACGAGGCGCAGAGCCTGCAATTCCTGCGCGATGCCGGCATCGCGACCATTCCCTTCGCCCTCTGCGAGGATGCCGAGGCGGCGGTGGAGGCCGCCCGGCGCCTGGGCGGCGAGGTGGTGCTCAAAGGCTGCTCCCCGGATATCCCGCACAAGAGCGAGCATGGCCTCGTGGCGCTGGGCCTCGCCACACCGGACCGAATCCGCGAAGCCGCCGCGCGGCACGCGGAAACCATCCGCGCCCTGGGCGCCCGCCATTCCGGTGCCCTGGTGGCGCGCATGCTGAAGGGCGGGCGCGAGATGGCGCTGGGCGCGCGCCTGGACCCGGTCTTCGGCCCCGTGGTGCTGGTGGGCGATGGCGGCATCTACCTGGAGGCGCTGAAGGACTTCCGCCTGCTGGTTCCGCCCTTCACCGAGGCGGAGGTGGCGGAGGCATTGTCGCGCCTGCGCGTGGCACCCCTCTTCGCCGGCCTGCGGGGCGAGCCGCCGGCCGATCTCGCGGCCTTCTGCCGGATGGCGGTGCGGCTGGGAGAGGTGATGCTGCGATTCCACGGCCGGATCGCCTCGGTGGACATCAACCCCGTCAAGCTCATGGCCGTGGGAGAGGGTGCCTTCGCGCTCGATGCGGTGATCGAACTGGCCGCCGCCGCGCCGCCATGAGCCTGGCGCGCCCCGGAGGAAGCGGATGGCGTTCGCGCCGGAAGCGGGTGCCATGCGCGAGCCGAACAAAGCCAGCAACAACGAAAATGGAAGCAGTCCGATGATCACGCTGCCGCGCCGCGCCGCGCTCATGGCGCCTTTCCTGACGCTGCCGCCCGCCGCCGCCCGGGCGAATGACTGGCGGCCGAACCAGCCGGTCAAGCTGCTCGTCGCCGCGGCACCGGGCGGCACCACGGATATCATGGCCCGCCTCTTCGGGGCGCATCTCCAGTCTCGCTGGGGCAGTTCCGTGGTGGTGGAGAACAAGGGCGGCGGCGGCGGCACCATCGCCGGGGCCGAGGTCGCGCGCGCGGCGCCGGACATGCTGACGCTGCTGTGCAGCAATATCGGGCCGCAGAGCATCGCTTATTCCCTGTTCCGCAACCTCTCCTACAAGCCGGCGAATTTCCAGCCGGTCTCGAACATCATCCGCACCGCCAATGTGCTGGTGCTGCATCCTTCGGTGCCGGCCTCCACGGTGCCGGAATTCGTGGCTCACCTGCGGCGCAATCCTGGCAAGCTGACCTATGGCACGGCGGGCGTCGGGCAATCGCCCCATGTCTGCGGCGCCTGGTTCAACCAGTTGATGGGAACCGATGCCGCGCCGGTGCATTACCGTGGCTCGGCGCCCGCCATGCTGGACCTCATGGCCGGCAATACCCAGTTCATGTTCGACAATCTCTCCACCGCCATCCAGCAGATCCAGAATGGTGCCGTGAAGGCGCTGGCCGTCACCAGCGCGGAACGCAACCCGCGCCTGCCGGCGCTTCCCGCCTTGCGCGAGACGATGCCGGAACTGGCCGAATACGAGATGAACTCCTGGTTCGGCATCTTCGCCCCGGCCGGCGTGCCGCGCCCAGCATTGCAGGCGGTCAACCTGGAGATCAAGGCGATGCTGGACACGCCCGAGGCCAGGGCCCGCCTCAGCGAGATGGCCGGCACGGCGGCCTATGGCACACCGGAGGAATTCACCGCCTTCGTGAACAACGAGATCGAGAAATGGGGTGCGGTGGTGCGGCGGGAGGGCGTGCAGATCGACGCCACCTAGCCCCGGGCGGGAGGCTTGACCCGGCCTGCCGGACCCGACATCCATGGAGGCCCTGGGGCAACCAGGCCCATCCTCCGGAGAGCCCCCTCCATGTCCAGTCGCCGTTCCGCGCGCATTGCCCATCACCATGGCGGAAGCCGGCGTGGCGGCCTCTGAGCGGCGGCGCCCGGCCGTGGCCGGCGGCAAGCGGCAGCAGAATACCGAGCGCATCCGCCGCGCGCTCTTCGATGCCGCGGCGCGGGTGGTGGGCGAGCTCGGCTATGCGGAGGCTTCCATCGCCCGCATCACCGAGGCCGCCGGCGTGGCCCAGGGCACCTTCTACAACTACTTCGCCTCCCGCCAGGACCTGCTCAACCAATTGCTGCCGGCGCTGGGGGAGGAGATGCTGGCGCATATCGCCGCCGAGGTACGCGGCATCTCCGGCGAGGTCGAGCGGGAGGAACGGCGCTTCGCGGCCTTTTTCGGCTTTTTGCAGCAGCGGCCGGCCTTCTTCCGCATCCTGAACGAGGCGGAACTTTTTGCCCCGCAGGGCTTCCGCCAGCATTTCGAGAATATCGCCGAGGGCTATCTGGCCGCGCTGCGCCATGCCCATGCGCGCGGCGCCCTGCCGGGTTTCACGGAGGAGGAGCTGGAGCCATTGGTGTTCCTCCTGATGGCCATGCGCAGCTACACCAGCATGCGCTACGCCTATACCGAGGGCGGCCAGGCCCGGCGCCCGCCCGATGCGCTCTGGAGCGCCTATGCCAAGCTGATGCGCCACGGCTTGGCCGGCACCGGCCCAGCGCCAGGCAAGCCACAAAAAAGATGAACCGCCGCTCATCTTTCTGATTGACGCTTCGGCGGCGCGGCACCTAGCCTTTCCGCACAACGGCGCCTCGAAGCGCCGGCTGCATCGGCGAAACGCCGTGCGGAAGGGAGAGAAGCATGTCGAAGACCGAACGGGGCGGCCCTGGCCGCCGCGGCCTCCTTGCCTTGCCCGTTGGCCTGGGCGCTGCTGCCATCACGGGATTTCCGATGATCGCCCGCGGGCAGGGGCGGCGCCCCATCCGCATCGGCATGCCCACCATCCTCTCCGGCCGCGTGGCGCAGCTCGGCATTTCCTCCCGCGACGCGGTGATGATGGAGGTGGAGAAGTTCAACGCCGAGGGCGGGCTGGACGGACGGCCGATCGAGGTGATCGTGCGCGACAGCCGTGGCGTTCCGGCGGAAGCGGCGCGCCTGGCGCGCGAGATGATCAGCGAGGGCGTCGACATCCTCTTCGACGGCGAGCCCTCCTCCGGCGGCTTCGCGGTGCATGAGGTGGTGCGCGAGACCGGCACCCTGACGCTGCACATCAACACCGAAACCTCCTCCATGAGCGCCGACCCGAAGCAGCGCTTCTGGAACGCCTTCCGCGTCGCGCGCCAGGGCATCCATGATTCCATCGCGGGCGGCGTCTATGCGGCTGAGATCGTCAAGGCGAAGAACCTGCGGCGCTGGATGACGGTCTCGCCCGACTATGCCTATGGGCGCGACACCACGGCCGAGTTCATCGAATACCTCAAGTATTTCACGCCGGACGTACAGGTGGTGGGCGAGACCTGGCCCAAGCTCTTCCAGCCGGATTACACGGAGAATGTGACGCGCCTCGCCCAGGGCCGGCCGCAGGCGGTCTATTCCTGCCTCTGGGCAGGCGACCTCGTGGCCTTCGTGGAGCAGGCGGCGCTCTACGGCCTCTTCAGCCAGGCCGAGTATTTCGCGGTCAACATGGCCGACTACACCACGCTGAAGCAGATCAAGCAGCTTCCGCGCGGCGTGCATTCCGGCAACCGCTATCTCTCCAGCTACCCGCCGCAGCCGTCCAATGCCGCCTTCGGCCGGGACTACAGCAAGCGCTACAACAATACCTATCCCACCAACTGGTCCTGGCAATCCGCGACGGCCGTGCACCTGACCATCGCCGCGCTGAGGAAGGTGGGCGGCACCGACCCGCGCAAGCTGGCCGAGGCGCTGCGCGGCCTGACCATCGACAGCCCCTTCGGCGCGGATGGCAAGGTGACGATGCGGGCCGAGGACCAGACGCTGGTCGGCTATGCCATCGGCTGGGGCACGACCATCCCGGCCGAGCCCTATGTGAACGGCATCAAGACCGCCGACTGGAACCAGATCACGCAGCTCGAACAGGAATGGAAGAAGGGCAAGGGCTGGGCCTGACCTTTCCCCGGGGCCCCGCGCGGCGCGGCCCCGCCCTTCCTGCCTGGAGCCTGCTTCATGGATCTCGGTGAACTCGCGGCCTGCGTCGGCTCCATGTCCTGCGTCGTGACGCAGGTCTCGGCCGGCCTCACCATCGGCCTGCTTCTGTTTCTGGTGGCCTCCGGCCTCACGCTGATCTTCGGCGTGCTGGGGCTGGTGAACTTCGCCCATGGCACGCTCTACATGCTGGGCGCCTATTTCGCGCTCTCCGCCTATGCCGTGACGGAAAGCTTCGTGGTGGCGACCGTGGCCGGCACGCTCGGCGTCGCGGTGCTGGGCCTCGCCATGGAGCGCACGCTCTTCCGCCGCATCTATGGCGCCGATGTGCTGATGCAGCTCCTGGTCTGCTACGCCGTCATCCTGATCGTGGATGACGTGGTCAAGATCATCTGGGGCGGTGACTTCCTGAAGATGGACATGCCGGAAGCCTTCCGGCGGCCGCCCATGCTGATCGGCGGCGGCATCGTGCCGCTCTTCTACCTCGTGCTCTTCATCGTCACCCTGGCCGTGGCGGCGCTGCTGGCCCTGGGGATGAGCCGGACGCGCTGCGGCCGCACCATCCGCGCCGCCGCGGTCAATCCCACCATGGTCGCCTCGCTCGGGGTGAATACCAGCATGGTCTTCGCCGTGGTCTTCGCCGTCGGCGCGGGTTTGGCGGGGCTGGCGGGGGCGCTTTCGGCCCCTATCCGCTCCGTGGTGCCCGGTGCCGGTGTCTCGATCCTGATCGAGAGCTTCATTGTCACTGTCATCGGCGGCATGGGCTCCATCGGCGGTGCGCTGGTGGCGGCCTTGCTGATCGGCCTCACCCGCTCCTTCGGCTCCATCGGTTTCCCGCTCTTCACCGAGGGCCTGATGTTCGTGATGATGGCCGTCATCCTGCTGGTGAAGCCCAGCGGCCTGGCCGGGAAGCGCCTGTCATGAAGCTCTTTTCTGGCTGGCGCGGCGACGCGCTGATCGCGCTGGGCGCGCTGGTCCTTACGGCGCTGCTGGTGCTGGGCCTCGGCTCCAATGGGCTGGTGGATTTCACCATCCGCTTCGGCATCTTCGGCTTGCTGGTGCTGTCGCTGAACCTGCTGATCGGCACCTCCGGCCTTGTCTCCTTCGGCCATGCGGCCTTCTTCGGCAGCGGCGCCTATGCCTTCGGGCTGCTGATGCAATCAGGCGGCTGGTCGGTGCCCGCCGCCATCCTGGCGTCGCTCGCCGGCAGCGCGCTGCTGGCCCTGGTGATCGGCGCGCTCTGCGTGCGGCTTTCCGAGATCTACTTCGCCTTCCTCACCCTTGCCTTCCAGATGCTGATCCATTCCATGATCATCTCCTGGGTCTCGCTCACCGGCGGCGACCAGGGGCTGATGGGCGGCGTGCCGAAGCCGCCCTTCCTGGGCATCGAGCTGGCCCGTCCGCAGCACCTGGCACTCTTCGCCGCCGGTTGCCTCGCCATCTCGGCGGTGCTGCTGCGGCAGGTCATCCGCTCGCCCTTCGGCGCCGCCCTGCGGATGCTGCGGGACAACCCGCAGCGCGCCGCCTTCCTGGGACTTTCCGTCTTCCGCTACCGGCTCGGCGCCTTCGTCATCGCCGGCACCTTCGCGGGCCTCTCTGGTGTGCTGATGTCCCTCTACGTCTCCGGCGCCTTCCCGACCTTCCTCTACTGGACCACCTCGGGCGAGGCGCTGTTCATGATCATGCTCGGCGGCATCGGCACCTTCCTGGGGCCGCTGGTGGGCGCGGCGGCTTTCCTCTTCATCAGCGACCGCATCACCTCCTTCACCGAGCATCACGGGCTCTTCTTCGGCGCGGTGCTGCTGCTGCTCGTCCTTGGCCTGCGCAAGGGCATGCTGGACTGGGCAGTGGAGGCCTGGCGCAGCCGGCGTGAAAGGCAAAAGGCATGAGCACGAATCTCTTCACCGGCCGCGTCGCGGCGGTCACCGGCGGTGCCAGCGGCATCGGCGCGGCCTGCTGCCGCCTGCTGGCGGAGCGCGGCGCCCGTGTGGCGGTGCTGGATGTCGACATGGCCCGCGCCACGGCGCTGGCACAGGAACTGGGCGGGCAGCCCTTCGCGCTGGATGTCGCGCGGCTGGAAGCCAATGAAACCGTCGCGGCGGAAGTGGAGGCGGCGCTCGGCCCGGTCGAGATCCTCGTCACCTGCGCCGGCGTGCTGCAACGCCCCCTGCGCCCCGAGGCGCTGGACGAGGCGGAGGTGGAGCGCGTCATTCGCGTGGACCAGATCGGCACCTGGAATTCCTCGGTCGCCTTCGGGCGCCGCATGGCGCTGCGCGGGCGGGGTTCCATCGTCACCATCGCCTCCATCGCCGGCATCCGGTCCATGCCGCTGCATGCCTATTCCCCGGCCAAGGCCGCCGTCATCGAGATGACGCGCTGCCTCGCCGCCGAATGGGGCCGCTCCGGCGTGCGGATCAATGCCGTCTCGCCTGGCTATACGCGCACCCAGGGCCTGCAGGCCGAGATCGACCGTGGCGAGCGCGATGTCTCGCGGCTGGAGGAGACCAGCGCCCTTGGCCGCATGGTGCTGCCGGAGGATATCGCCGAGGCCGTCTGCTTCCTGGCCTCCGATGCCGCCGGGGCCATCACCGGCATCAACCTGCCGGTGGATGCCGGCTGGCTCGTCGCTGGTTCCTGGGCCAGCTATGGCGGGCTGCCGGGCGCGCGCGGCAATGCCGAAAGGGGCGGGACGTGAGGGGCGGCGCGCTCTCCCTACAGGGGCTGCGCCGTAGTTTCGGCGGCATCGTCGCCACCAATGACGTGTCGCTGGATTTCGCCGCCGGCTCCCTTTCCGCCATCATCGGCCCGAATGGCGCGGGCAAGACCACGCTGTTTCACCTCATCACCGGCATGATCCCGCCCAGTGCCGGCCGCGTCTTCCTGGATGGCCAGGACATCACGGGGCTGGACCGGCAGGCCATTGTCCGGCGCGGCATCGGCCGGGCCTTCCAGGTCGCCAGCCTCTTCCCAAGCTTCACCGTGGCGGAAAGCCTCGCCGCCGCCATCCTGACGCATGAGGGCCGCACGGCGAATCTTTTCCGCGCCTTTCCGCCCCGGGATGCCGCCGCGCGGGCGGAGGAGGTGATGGAACTGTGCGGGCTGCGCCCGCTGGCGGATACGGTCTCGCGCCAGCTTTCGCACGGCGACCAGAAGCTGCTCGACATCGCGCTGGCTCTCGCGCTCGATCCCAAGGTGCTGCTGCTGGACGAGCCCACCGCCGGCATGGGGCCGGAGGAACGCTGGCGCATGATCGACCGCATCCACCGCCTCTGGCAGGCGCGGCGCATGACGCTGATCTTCATCGAGCACGACATGGACATCGTCTTCCGCATCGCCGAGACCGTGCGCGTGCTGCGCTACGGCACCGTGCTGGCCCAGGGCACGCCGGAAGAGATCCGCCGCGACCCGGCCGTGATCGAGGCCTATCTCGGCAGCGAGCATGCGCTGGAGGCGGCGCCATGAGCGCGCCGATGGAACTCGCAGTGGAGGGGCTGGATGCCGCCTATGGCGCCAGCCAGGTGCTGTTTGGCGTGTCCTTCGAGGTCGGGCGCGGCGAGACGCTGGCGCTGATGGGCCGCAACGGCGCCGGCAAGAGCACCACCTTCAAGGCCATCGCCGGCGTGCTGCCGCCGCGCGCCGGCCGCGTCAGCCTGCGGGGCGAGGATGTGGCCGGCCGCAAGCCCTATCGCGTCGCGCGCGCCGGCATCGCCTATGTGCCGGAGGACCGCCAGGTCTTCCCCGAGCATACGGTGGAGGAGAACCTGGAGATCGCGCAGAAAAGCGGGCCGGACGGCAAGACCGGCTGGACCGTCGCCCGCGCTTTCGAGAGTTTTCCGCTGCTGGTGCCGCTGCGGCGCCGCATGGCCGGCCGGCTTTCGGGCGGCGAGCAGCAGATGCTCACCATCGCCCGGGCGCTGATGGGCAACCCCGCCGTGCTGCTGCTGGACGAACCTTCCGAGGGGCTGGCGCCGCTGATCGTGGCGGAGATCGGCCGGCTGATCCGCGAACTGCGCGCGGCGGGCACCACCATCATCCTGGCGGAGCAGAACAGCCGCTTCTGCCTCGCCGTCGCCACCCGCGTGGCCGTGATCGACAAGGGCAGCATCGTCTGGCGCGGCGACGTGGCGCAGTTCCACGCCGACCCCACGGTGCAGAGCCGCTACCTGCAGGTGTAGATTGCTGATGACCGAAGGGCTTTCCCTGTTCCGCACCATGCTGACCATCCGGGAAGCGGAACTGGCGCTGGCGCGCCTCTTCGCGGATGGCGAGGTGCCGGGCTTCATCCATCTCTCCGTGGGGCAGGAAGGCGTGGCGGCCGGTGTCTGCGCCGCGCTGGGCGCGCGGGACAGCCTGGCCTCCACGCATCGCGGGCATGGCCATGCCATCGCGCGTGGCATCGCGCTGGATGGCTTCTTCGCCGAGGTGATGGGCAAGGCCAGCGGCATCTGCCGGGGGCGGGGCGGCTCTATGCATGTGGCGGACCTCGCGCGCGGCATGCTGGGCGCCAACGGCATCGTGGGGGCAGGGGTGCCCATCGCGCTGGGCGCCGCGCTGGCGCACCACACGCGGCAGGATGGCGGCGTGGCCGTGGCCTTCTTCGGCGATGGCGCCCTGGCCGAAGGCGCCATGCATGAGAGCATGAATGTCGCGGCCCTGTGGCGGCTGCCGCTGCTGCTGGTCTGCGAGAACAATGGTTGGGCGGAGTTCAGCCGCACCGACACGCAGGTCGCGGCGCGGCTTTCCGCCCTGGCGGCGGCCTTCGGCATCCCGCACCGGGAGGTGGATGGCAATGATGTCTTCGCCGTGGCCGAGGCGGCGGCCGGGGCGGTGGAGGCGCTGCGGCGCGGGGAGGGGCCCTTTCTGCTGGAGGCGCGCACCCGGCGCTGGCGCGGCCATTACGAGGGCGACCCGCAGCGCTACCGCGACCCCGCCGAGACGGCGGAAGCATCCGGCCACGACCCCATCGCCCGCGCCCGCGCGCGGCTGTTGGCGAAAGGCACCGGGGAAGCCGGGCTGGAGGCACTGGAAGAGGCGGTGCGGGAGGCCGTGCTGGCCGCCGTCGCCGCCGGGCGTGCGGCGCCCGAGGCGGATTGGGCCGAGGCGCGC
The DNA here is from genome assembly GCF_014490445.1 of Pseudoroseomonas ludipueritiae. Lineage (GTDB taxonomy): Bacteria > Pseudomonadota > Alphaproteobacteria > Acetobacterales > Acetobacteraceae > Pseudoroseomonas > Pseudoroseomonas ludipueritiae. The sequence goes on from NZ_JACTUZ010000033.1 coordinate 26,897, forward strand.
CACGGCGCCTATGCGGCGGCGGAGGCCTGAGCCATGCCAGAGATCCGTTATGTCCAGGCCATCAACCGCGCCCTGGCCGATGCCATGCGGGAGGATGCCAGCGTCATCCTGCTGGGCGAGGATATCGGCGCCGCCGGCGGCCCCTTCGGCGCCACGCGCGGCCTGCGGGAGCGTTTCGGCGCCGAGCGCGTGCGGGACACGCCCATCGCCGAGGCGGCGCTGACCGGCGCGGCCGTCGGCGCCGCGCTCACAGGCCTGCGCCCGGTGGCCGAGATCATGTTCATGGACTTCGTCACCCTGGCCATGGATGCACTGGTCAACCAGGCGGCCAAGGCGCGCTTCATGTTCGGAGGCCAGCGCGGCGTGCCGATGGTGCTGCGCACGCCGCATGGCGGCGGCGTCTCTGCCGGGCCGCAGCATTCGCAATGCCTGGAGGCCTGGTTCTGCCATATCCCCGGGCTGAAGGTGGTCTGCCCCGCTACGCCCGCCGATGCCTATGCCCTGCTGCGCGCCGCCATCGCCGACCCCGACCCGGTCGTGATGGTGGAGCACAAGGGCCTCTACGCCATCAAGGGCGAGGTGGCGGAGGCGCCGGAGCCGGTGCCGATCGGCCGCGCCCGCATCGCCCGACCGGGACGGGATGCCACGATCGTCTGCTACGGCGCGGCAGTGCACTGGGCGCTGGAGGCGGCCCAGAACCTCGCCGCCGAGGGCGTGGAGGCGGAGGTGCTGGACCTCCGCTCGCTCCAGCCCTGGGATGAGGCGGCGGTGCTGGAGAGCCTCTCGCGCACCCACCGCCTCGTCATCGCGCATGAGGCGGTGGAAGCCTTCGGCGTCGGCGCCGAGATCGCGGCGCGCATGGCTGATATCGGCTTCGACGAGCTGGACGGGCCTATCCTGCGCGTCGCCGCCCCCTTCACCCCCGTGCCCTTCGCCAAGCCGCTGGAAGCCGCCTGGCGCCCTGACGCTGCCTGCATTGCCGAGGCCGTGCGGCGCACCCTGGCATAGGAGCCAAGCATGGCCGAGCCATCCATCCTCTCCGAAACCCGTGGCGCCGTGGCGCTGCTCACCGTCAACCGCGCTGCCGCGCTGAATGCGCTGGACCTGCCGACGCTCGCCGCCTTCCAGACCGCCTTCGCCGCTGCCGAGGCGGCGCCGGAGGTGCGCGTCATCGTCATCACCGGGGCGGGCGAGAAGGCCTTCGTGGCCGGCGGCGATATCCGCGACCTGGAAAGCCGCCAGGGCCTGCCGCATTACCTGGAACTGGGGGAGGCGCTGCACCGGACCTTCAACCGGGTGGAAGCCTGCGACAAGCCCACGATTGCAGCGGTGAATGGCTTCGCGCTTGGTGGCGGCACGGAACTTCTGCTCTGCACCGATATCCGCCTGCTGGCGGAGACGGCGCGGCTGGGCCTGCCGGAGATCAACCTCGGGCTCTTTCCCGGCGCCGGCGGCAGCCAGCGCCTGATGCGGCAGGTCGCGCCCTGCCGCGCGCGGGAGATGATGTTCACCGGGGACCAGATTACCGCCGCCGAGGCCGTGGCGCTGGGCCTCGCCAACCGCACAGTGCCGAAGGCCGACCTACTGGCCGAGGCCATGGCATTGGCGGAACGTATCGCCACCAAGTCCCCGCTGGTGCTGAAGCTGCTGAAGCGCACGCTGCGGCAGGGGATGGAGATGCCGCTGCCGCAGGCGCTGGCGCATGAGCATGCGATGATCGGCCTGGTGCTCGACAGCGCCGATGCGCATGAAGGATGCCGCGCCTTCGCCGAGAAGCGCGCGGCGAGCTTCCGTGGGTGCTGAGCCGGTGCCCGCCCTTTCCGACATCCTCATGCCCAAGCTGGGCCTGACCATGACGGAAGGACTGCTGGCGGAATGGCGCGTGCAGCCCGGCGACGCGGTGCGCCAAGGCGACATTCTCTTTGTTGTCGAAACCGACAAGATCGCCACCGAAATTGAGGCGGCGGGCGACGGCGAGATCCGCCACAGGCTGGTGGAGGCGGGTGAGACGGTGCCCGTCGGCACGCCCGTCGCGCGCTGGACCGGCGAGGCGCCGGAAGCCGGTGAGGAAAGAGCCACGCCGCCGCCGCCGCGCGTGAAGGCCACGCCCCTGGCACGCCGCATGGCGCGGGCAGGGGGGCTGGACCTCGCGGCCATCAAGGGCAGCGGCCCCGGCCAGCGCATCAAGGCCGCCGATGTGGCGCGGGTGCTTGCCTCGCGGCCGGAGGAGGCGCCGCGCGCCGCTCCGGCCGGGGAAGCCATGGCACTGGACCGCGTGCGCCTGACCGCCGCGCGGCGCCTCGCGGAAGCCAAGCGGGAGATCCCCCATTTTTATGTCGGCGCGGCGGCCGAGGTCTCGCGCCTGCTGGCCCTGCGCGATGAGCTGAACGCGCATCCAGGCGCTGCCCGCGTCACGCTGACCCATGCGGTGGTTGCCGCCGCCGGCCGGGCGCTGCTGGAAGAGCCCGACCTGAACCGCGTCTGGGCCGAAGATTCCTGGGTGCAACTGGAGAATCCGGATGTCGGCGTCGCCATCGACACGCCGCGCGGCCTTTTCGCGCCCGTGCTGGCGGATGCCGGGCACTGGCCGCTGGATGTTGTCGCCAGCCGCATGAACGCCATGGTCGCGCGGGCGCGCGAAGGCCGGCTGGCGCATGGCGAGATGAGCGGCGGCGCCATCACTGTTTCCAATGTCGGCATGCATGGCGCGCGCTTCCTGGTGCCCATCGTCAATCCCGGCCAGTCCATGATCCTTGGCGTCGGCGCGGTGGAATCCCTGTTCCGGCCGGACCCGGAAGGGCGCCCCGCGCTGCGGCGGGAGCTGACGCTGGTGCTGGCCGCCGATCATCGTGTGCTGGATGGCGCTGCCGCCGCCGGATTCCTGGCCCGGATCGTGGCCAATCTCGAGCAGCCCCTCCGGCTCCTGAGAACCCCTGTCGAGGGAAAGAACTGACCATGGATTTCCAGCTTTCGGACGAGCAGCGCATGCTCGTGGAAACCGCGCGAAAGGTCGGTGAGCGTTTCGGGCCCGAATACTGGCGCGAGCTGGATGCCCGCAAAGCCTATCCTGCCGAGGCCTGGCAGGCCATCTGCGAGGCTGGGCTCTGCGGCATTGCCCTGCCGGAGGAACATGGCGGCTCCGGCCTCGGCATGCTGGAGATGGCCCTGGCCATCGAGGCGCTGACCGCCGCCGGCGCCGGCGCGACGCTGGCGCAGATGTTCATGCTCAACCCCATCTTCGGCGGCGTCAGCATCGCACGCTGCGGCACCGAGGCGCAGCAGCGGGCGCTGCTGCCGGGGCTGGTCAGCAGCGAGGTCACCTTCTGCATGGCGCTGACCGAGCCCGATGCCGGCACCAACAGCCTGGAGATCCGCAGCTTCGCACGGCGGGATGGCGAGGGCTGGCGCCTTTCCGGCCGCAAGGTCTGGATCACCGCCGTGCCGCAGGCGAAGAAGATGCTGGTGGTGGCGCGCACCCGGAAGATCGAGGAGGTGAAGCGCAAGACCGAAGGCATCTCGCTCTTCCTGATCGATGTGGAGCGGGAAGGGCTGTCGCACACGCCCATCGACAAGCTGGGCACGAACACGCTGCCTTCCTCCTCCATCTTCTTCGATGATGTCCATATCCGCCAGGATGAGCTGCTGGGCGAGGAGCACCAGGGCTGGCCCGGCCTGCTGGAGGTGCTGAATACCGAGCGCATCGTGACCACCGCGGGGCTGATCGGCACGGTGGACCTCGCCCTGCGGCTGGCCGTGGAATACGGCACGGACCGCAAGGTCTTCGGCGGCAGGCCCATCGCCAGCTACCAGGGCATCCAGTTCCCGTTGGCCCAGGCGCATGCGATCTCGGAATGCGCGCGGCTGATGAACTACAAGGCCGCCACCCTCTGCGACCTCGGCCAGCCTTATGGGGCCGAGGCCAACCGGGCCAAGCTGCTGGCCGCCCAGGCCGCCGCCCTGGCGACGGAACGCGCCATGCAGACCATGGGCGGCATGGGCTATGCCAAGGAATTCCACGCGGAGCGCCTGTGGCGGGATGCGCGCCTCTTCCGCTTCGCCCCGGTTTCCGAGGAAATGGTGCTGAACTTCATCGCCCAGCACGACCTGGGCATGCCGCGCAGCTACTGAAGCGGGGAGGGGGGCGCCGGTATGCAGAACCTCTCGGCCTTCGTGGGCTTCCACGCGCGCCGCACGCCCGATCGGACGGCCATCCTCTACCGCGGCCAGCGGATCACCTATGCGGCGCTGGATGAGCGCACGGCCCGCTTCGCCGCCCTGCTGGCGGGGCGCGGCATCGGCGCTGGCGATGTGGTGGCCGCCTTCATGAAGAATTCCACCGCCACGGTGGAACTGGCCATCGCGGTCAGCCGCCTTGGCGCGGTCTTCCTGCCGGTCAATTTCCGCCTCGCCGCCGACGAGGTGGCCTATATCGCGGGGAATGCCGGCGTCCGGCTGCTGGTGGCGGATGAGGAATTCGCCGCTGTGGTCCAGGGTCTTCCCGAAGTGCTGCTGCTGGACGAGGCGGCGCAGTCGGACCCCGCGCGCCTCGCGCCGCCCGGCGCGCGGGCGCCCATGGCGCGGCGGACGGAAGAGGACCTTTTCCGCCTGATGTATACCTCCGGCACCACCGACCGGCCCAAGGGGGTGATGCACAGCTACGGCAATTTCTACTGGAAATGCATGGAGCATGTGATCGCCCTGGGCCTGACGGCGCAGGACCGGCTGCTGGTGACCGGGCCGCTCTACCATGTCGGTGCCTTCGACCTGCCGGGCCTGGCGGTGCTCTGGGTGGGCGGTTCGCTCTGCATCCTGCGGGAATTCGAGCCGGCGGCGGTGATCCGGGCCATTGCCGGGGAGCAACTGACCGGCGCGTGGCTGGCGCCCGTCATGCTGCTGCGCGTGCTGGAACACGGCAACCCGGAAGGGCTCGACCTTTCCTCCCTGCGCTGGGTGGTCGGCGGGGGGGAGCGGACGCCGGAAGGCCGCATCCGCGCCTTCCGCGACCTTTTCCCCGCCGGCCGCTACGTCGATGCCTATGGCCTGACGGAAACCGGCTCCGGCGACACCATGATGGAAGCAGGCTACGAGATCACGAAGATCGGCTCCACCGGCCGGGCCACCCCGCATGTGGAGATCACCATCCGCGACGATGCCGGCCAGGTCCTGCCGGCCGGGCGGGAAGGCGAGGTGTGCCTGCGCGGGCCCAAGGTCTTCAAGGGCTATTGGCGGGACCCTGCGAAGACGGCGGCGAGCTTCCACCCGGATGGCTGGTTCCGCAGCGGGGATGTGGGCTACCTCGATGCCGATGGCTTCCTGTTCCTGACCGACCGGCGCAAGGACCTCATCATTTCCGGCGGCGAGAATATCGCCAGTTCCGAGATCGAGCGCGTGGTCTATGCGCTGCCGCAGGTCAATGAGGTCGCCGTGGTCGGCGTGCCGGACCCGCGATGGGGCGAGAAGCCGGTGGCCGTGGTGGTGCTGCGCGAGGATGCGGCGCTGGACCTGCCGACGCTGCAACAGCATTGCCGGGGCCATCTCGCCGGGTTCAAGGTGCCCAAGGATCTCGTGCTGATGGAGGCGCTGCCCCGCAACCCCTCCGGCAAGGTCCTGAAGCGGGTGCTGCGCGAGACCCTGTCGGGGCGCGAGCCGGCGCCGGGATAGCTTCCGCCAAGCGCGGCGATTGACGCCTGGTTTCGAAAGGGTATTCTCTGAAGAGAATAACTTAAGGCATCGTAGGGTCATGAGCGAGGCAACGCCCGGCAAGCTGGTGGGCGCCGTGGTCAGCGGCTTCAAGGTGGTGCGGCATCTGGCGCGCGCCAGGGGCGGGATGGGCGTGAACCAGATCGCGCGGGAGACCGACATCAATCCCAGCACCTGCTTCAATATCCTGAAGACCCTGGTGCATGAGCGTGTCGTGACCTTCGACCCCGCCCGCAAGACCTATGCGATCGGCCTCGGCTTCGTGGAGATCGCGAAGGGCTCGCTGGAGAAGGCCAGCTTCGCCCGCCTGGCCCGGCCCCACCTGGATGCCATCGCCACCTCCTTCAACGTCACCGTCACGGCCTGGCAGCGGACGGGCGACGACCGGATGGTGCTGGTGGAACGCGCCGACAATGACGCGGCGACCCGCGTGCACATGAACCTCGGCCAGCGGCTGCCCCTGCTGATCGGCGCCTTCGGCCGCTGCATGGCCGTCTATGACCCGCGGCCCGAGGCGGAGCTGCGGGAAGCCTTCTCCACCCTGCGCTGGCAGGACCCGCCCTCCTTCGAAGCCTGGCTGCAGGAAGTCCAGGCGGCGCAGCGCATGGGCTATGCCATTGATGCCGACCGCTATGTACGCGGCGTCACCACAGTGGCCTCCCCGGTGCTGGAGGCGGAGAAGCGGCCCGTCATGGCGATCAGCGCCGTGGGCTTCAGCGCCCAGTTCACGCCGGTCAGCCTGACCGGGCTCGCCGCCGCCGTGAAGGAATGCGCCGATGCTTTGAGCCTGGCCATTGCCGGCGAGGCGCCGCCCGTCCAGCAGCGCATCGCCTAGCAGCGCGGCAGGCTCCCGGCTCTTTTTTCCCGCACCGCCACGCCCGGTCTGGCAGAGGGCGTTTGACAAGCCCTGCTCCTGCTCATAGCCTGCTCAGAAGAGAATAAAATTCTGTATCGAGAATCTTCTCGATATGGGCAGGAGGAAGCAGCGGTGGGTGCGGAGGCACATGGATGGCTTGGCCGTCCAGCAGCCATGACCTGTGGAATCCATGCATCCCGGACCATGGCCGGGCCGGCGGCCGGCCGCTGCCTGCCCCCTGGCCAGGCCAATCCCTTCATCTCGTCCAACCCGTGAGGCCCGCATGGATTTCACCTTCACCCCGGAACAGGAAGCGCTGCGGGACACGGTGCGCCGCTTCGCCGAAGCCGAGATGGCCCCGCTGGTCCATGCCGCCGAGGAGGAAGAACGCTTCCCCAGGGAATTGTTCCGGCGCTTCGGTGAGCTTGGCCTGATCGGCGTGCGCTACCCGGCCGAGGATGGCGGCTCGGGCTTCGACAAGATCTCGGACTGCATCCTGCGGGAGGAGATGTCGCGCGTCTGCCAGTCCTTCGCTTCTTCCTGGTCCGGCCACAGCCATCTGGCCATCTGGCCGATCTGGAAAGCAGGTACGGCCGAACAGAAGGAACGCTTCTTTCAGCCGGCCTTGCAGGGGGAGAAGATCGCAGGCTTCGCGCTGTCGGAGCCGGATGGCGGGTCGGATATCCGTTCCCTGCGGACGCGGGCGGAGAAGGTGCCCGGCGGGTGGCGGCTCAAGGGCTCGAAGCTCTATATCACCAATGCGCCCATCGCCGATTTCGTGACCCTCGCCGCCCGCACGTCGCCGGAGTTGACGCCGGAAGCCGTCAGCCTCTTCCTGGTCGAGTTGCCGAACCCGGGCATCGCCATCAGCAGCCTGAAGAAGGAAGGCATCCGGGGCTCGGAGACGGGCCTGCTGATGATCGACGATGCCTTCGTGCCGGATGATGCGCTGCTCGGCGGGCAAACCGGCACCTATCCGATCATTCTCGAGAGCCTTTCGGAAAACCGCGTCGGCGTGGCGGCCAATGCGCTCGGCATGGCGCGGGCGGCGCTGGAGGCCGCGCTCGACTACGCCTCCACCCGGCAGGTGCGGGGGCGGCCGATCAGCCAGTACCAGGCCATCGCGCACAAGCTGGCCGACATGGCGGCGGATGTGGAGGCCGCGCGCTGGCTGGTCTACTACGGCGCCTGGCGCGTGGACCAGGGCACGCTGGACATGGCCACGGCGGCGAAAGTGAAATTGGTGGCCACCGAATGCGCCCTGCGGGTCTCCGAGGCCGCCATCCGCATCCATGGCGGCGCCGGGATCATGCGGGAATATCCCGTGGGCCGCATCCATCGCGATGCGCTGGTCTATGTCATCGGTGAGGGTACCTCGGAGGTCCAGCGCAACCTCATCGCCCGCGGGCTGGGGCTGTAAGCCTGCCCAGCCAGCGGCAGGGGTTGGCTGCGCGCCTTGCCGCCACGGCCCGCGCCGGCACGACATGCCGGCCGCCGCCTGCGCCGGCATCCGGAGGGCGGCAGCCCCGGCCGGCACGATCCGCCCACCCCGCGGGTCCGGAAGATGGCCTCAGGCGAACCAGACATTGCTGTCACCGAGCGTGCCGGTGAAGCCCGCCAGCGTGATCTTCAGGTCAAAGCCGAGCCGGTGCAGATCGATGACCGTGTCGCTTCCCTGATGGCTGACCTGTGCCGCGATGCTCGCGAAGCCGGTGAGGCCGGTGAAGTTCAGGAAGACCAGCGCGTCGCTCTCGGCCGCGCTGAAATCGGCCACGGTGACGGCGCCGGCCTTGGGCTCGAAGGCGAACTGGTCATAGCCTGAGCCGCCCACCAGCGTATCGGTGCCGCCGCCGCCCAGCAGCCGGTCGTTGCCGTCGCCGCCGCTCAGGAGGTTCGGGCCGGAATCGCCGATCAGCAGGTCGTTGAAGGCGCTGCCCACCACATCGCGCACCGCGGAACCGATCGGCTGCGCGTCTCCGCCCGGCGTGCCGCCCTGGGCCGGCTGCGTCGCGAGGATGGCGTCGTGCCAGTTCCTCGCCATCTTGGCATAGCCGATGTCATCGGGGTGCTTGCCATCGTAGAGGTCGGCCAGGGTGATATTGTCCATCGACACCAGGCTGACATTGAGCCCGGCGGCGATTGCCTGCGCGACCGTCAGCGTGATGGCTTCGTTGACCTCGAAGACCTTGTTCGGATTGGCATGCTGTTCGGTGATGGGCGTCAGCGTCGCGACATAGACATGGACCAGCGGGTCCGCCTGGGCGATGGCGTCCAGGATGTTCCGCATCTCCTGGCCGATGGTCACCTCCGGCGACACTTCCTGCGTGATGTCGTTGAGGCCGGCCAGCAGCAGCACGGCAGCCGGCGCACCGCTGGCGGTGACATCCGACAGCATCTGCATGACCTCATCGACATGCGGCAGAAGCTGATCCGCCCTCGCGCCCGGATATCCCGCATGATTCGGGTTCGGCAGCCTGACCGTGCCGGAGTCATCGGGGCCGATGAAGTCGACCAGCATGTGCTGCGCGGCGAAATCCCACCACAAGGGGTTTCGGTAGCCGTCGGAATCCCCGCGGTTGCCGAGGTCGTCCTGCGGGCCCCAACCATAGGTCACGGAATCGCCGAAGGGGACGATGGCCATGGGGTGGCTCCACTCGCGGGCCGTCAGATCGGCGACGACGCCCCGGCTGGCGCTATCCAGGTTCAGCATCCCAGGGTCGTCCGCCCCCTGGATGGAGATGGTGAGGGTGGAGGAGACGAGGAGTTCGGTGG
>NZ_JACTUZ010000330.1 GCF_014490445.1 Pseudoroseomonas ludipueritiae
AACCTTGCCAAGGTTGGGGTCGAGGGTTCGAATCCCTTCGCCCGCTCCAGTTCCCCTCCGGGGAAACAACGGCGCACAAGAGGCCCGCTTCGGCGGGCCTTTCTTGTTTCAGGCGGCCCGGCGGCCGGTCAGGAAAGGGTGGTCCCATGCTGCTGGCTCAGGCACTCGATTACATCGCGCAGCACCGGACAGGGATCATCATCATGGTGGCCGTGATGTTCCTGACGCTGTGGCTGCGGAACCGGCGCTGAGGGCGCAGGCGCGGCCGGCGGGCCCGCGGCCCGGACTTCCGGCCATGCCGGCCGCGACGGAAGGCCTTAGCGATGCGTGGTCACGCCCACCTGGCGGCACATGCTCAGCAGCGGGCACTGGGAACAGCGCGGCCGCTCGCCGGTGCAGACATGCTTGCCGAAGGGCACCAGGCGCTCGTTGATCTCCACTCGGTATTGCTCCGGCAGCACCAAAGCCAGCGCGGCCTGCGTCCGCTCCGGCGTGGAAGTGGCCAGGATGCCCCAGCGGTTGGTGACGCGGTGGACATGGATATCCACCGCGATATGCGGCTGCCCGAGCGCGACGCCGAGGGCCAGCGCCGCGATCTTGGGGCCGACGCCACGGAAGGCCATCAGCCCTTCCGGCGTATCCGGCACCACTCCGCCTAGGTCGTCCATGATCTGCCGCGACAAGGCCAGGATGTCGCGCGCCTTCGGCTCCGGGAAGGTGGCGCCATGCAGCAGGCGCACCAGGGTGGGCTCGTCCAGCGCCGCCATCTCCGCCGCCGTGCGGGCCACGGCGAAAAGGCGCAGGCAGACGGGAATCGTGGTTTCGTCACGCGTGCGGGCCGAGATGAGGCTGGCCACGAGCTGCTCGAAGAGGCTGCCATAGCCCCGGTCCCGCAGCTCGAACATCGCGGCCTTGGGCACGCCGGCCACGGCGGCGCGCAGCCGGCGGAAAGCCTCGTCGAAGTCAAAGGGTTCCTTCGGCGCGGAAGCGGCGGCTGGGGCTGCGGGCGGCATGGGGGATGAACGCCGCGCGGGCGGGGTGGTTCAGCGCCGCCCGCCGGAAAGGGCTGGAAGGGGTGCGTTCCGCCGCCCGGCCACAGACAGCGCGGCCCTGGCATGGCATCCTGCGGCCAGGGGCCAAGGGCGCCACCCTGGAGGTTGATGTTGAAACGACCGCTTCTCGCCATCGCCATGCTGGCATCCGGCCTCGGAGCCGGCACCGGCCTGGCGGCCAATACCCCGCCCATGTCGCGGCAGGATTCGGTGGAGCAGGTGGTCGGCGCCGGGCAGACCGCCAGCCTTTGCCTGACGCGGGACAGCAGCGTCACCGTCAGCGCCGTGCGGTGCCGCCGCACCGAGGGTGTCGGGGATAGCAGCCCCGGCAGGGCCGGCGCCCCGCAGAGCGTCGAAGCCGCGCCGCCCGATGATGCCCCCGCGCCGCAAGCCCCGGGTGGCGCGGCGGGCCCAGGC
>NZ_JACTUZ010000331.1 GCF_014490445.1 Pseudoroseomonas ludipueritiae
CAGCCCAAGCCGGGCCGCCCGCGAGATGCCGCCCGACTCCGCGCCCAGCGCGCCGATGCTGCTGCCTTCCGGCGCCGCCAGCACCCGCCAGCGCCCGTCCCAGCGGCTTCCGGGCATCGCGGGCGACGGTGGCGCACAGGCGGCGGCCTCCCGGCACAGCAGGTCATCCCGCCATTGCACCCCATGCAGCGTCCCCTGCCCACGGCGCAGCAAGGTGGCTACCGCCTCCTGCCCCGGCGCATGCTCGCTGCCGGAGAGCAGCCGCAGCAGCGCCGCCAGGGCTGCCAGTGCCACGGCATCCTGTCCCAGCGCGGCGGCATCCAGGCGGGCCCAGCCCTCCGGCGCCAGCCGCAGCGTCGCTGCGAGGCGCGCCGCCACCGCATCCTCCAGCCGGGCGCGGCGCCGGGCGAAGGCTTGACCCGCCTCGGCCAGGGCGGCGATGCCACCACCCTCCCCGCCGGGGTCCGCCAGGGCCAGCCGCAGGCGTGCGCGGGTGAAGCGTGGGTCCAGATTGGAGGGGTCGCGCAACGGAACCACCCCGTTCGCTTTCAAAAGCGCCTCCAGCCGGGCCGGCGCCATCTCCAGCAAGGGCCGCAGCAGCAGCGCCTCGCCTGCCGCCCGGGCTGCCGGAATGCCGGCCAGCCCTGCCGGGCCGCTGCCACGCAAGGCGCGGAAGAGCACTGTCTCAGCCTGGTCGGCGCGGTGCTGCCCCAGCAACAGCCAAGGCAGGCCCAGCGCGCCGCATCGGGCCAACATGGCCTCCAGCCGGGCCGCGCGGGCCCTTTCCTGCACCGCCGCGCCACGGGGCAGGCCGAGCGCGATCACCTCGGATGGAATGCCGCAAGCCTTCAGGGTATCGAAGGCCCAGCGGGCTTCCTCGCCGCTTTCACGGCGCAGGCCATGGTCCACCACCAGCCCCAGCAGGCTGCCGCCCCGTGCCTGGACCCAGTCCCGCGCCAGCAAGGCCAGCGCCAGGGAATGGGGGCCGCCCGAGACCCCCACCGCGAGCCTGGGCGCCGCACCGAAAGGGCCCAGCGGCGCCATCAGCGCGGCGAATTCCGCCGCGCCAGGTGGCCTCTCCGCTGAGGTCAGCGGCAGCCGGCGCGGCCGCGCGCCTCGCTGGCGCGGGTGGCGACATTGCCGCTGAGGCGCGGGAACTCGCTGCGCAGGTTGTTCAGCGTGTCGCAGGCCTCGCGCTTGGCGTTCAGGCCGATGAAGGCATTGGCCAGCCCGACCATCGCCTCCGGCGCGCGGGCCGACTGGCGGTTGCGCTTATAGGCATCGTCATAGGCAATGGCGGCATTGGCGTAATCGCGCCGGCCCAGCATGGCATCGCCCAGCAGCAACTGCCCGTCCTGGCCGCGGGCGCCACGGCCGGCCAGCACCTCGCGCGCCGCGGCCTCGGCGGCGCCGTAGTCGCGGCGGGCCA
>NZ_JACTUZ010000332.1 GCF_014490445.1 Pseudoroseomonas ludipueritiae
GGGTGAAGCGCTCGAGCGGCTCATAGAAGACGATCAGCGACGCCAGCAGCGTCCCGAAGCCGTGGCCAAGCAGGGCGCTCATGCCCAGGCTGAAGACGAAGAGGCCGGGATTCGAGGGCCAATAGCCGCCGAAGATGATGCCGCCGACCACCAGCAGAAGGATAATGGGAGTACAGGCCGCCGCTTCCAGGACGGTGCGGGACATCGTCAGGTCGTGCAGCTTGATGTTGTTGTGGAACAACAGCGAGCGGCTGCTCATGATCGCGCCGGCATTGCGCGTCACGATGCCGCGGAACATATAGAAGGGAGCGTAGCCCAGGCCGTAAAACAGAAAGATGGGGATATTGTTCGGCAGTCCGTGATCGGACAGCCAATGGATGGCAGAAACGCCAAAGGCGAGCATCATCGGCTCGCCGATCAGCCACAGATATCCCGTCCGGGATTGCCCGAACCGGAGTTGCATTCCGCGAATCACAAGAGCGTGAATAACGCGGAGCTGCGTCGCCAATGCACTGGTTTGGCGGCGGCGGGGTACGTAGCCGCTCATCCGCGTATTCTCCTTATGGCCGGATCGGCGGCCCGTTCTGCAGCAGGGGCCGGACCGCTTCCCATTGGCCCGGCGTGGCCTCGCAATACAGCGCCTGGCGCCCGGTGGCCATGGCGCCAAGCAGCAACTGGCGGCAAGGGCGGCCGCCGCCGGAGTTATAAGTCCGCACAACGCGGACGGGAACAGGCGGGCTGCCCACCAGTTCCTCCTGCCCCAGCTGGGCCCGTGCCGCGAAGGCGGCCAGCGGGTCGGCGGGCCGGGCCGGGAGATCCTCCATGGGCGGGGAGGCCATGGCGGAAGGCGCGCTGGCGCGGCTGGATACCATGCTGCAGCCCGAGAGGCTCAGCAGCACCAGGCCCAGCGCGGCCGGCAGCCGGAGATGCGGCAGCATCCGGGCCGCCGCAGGCGATTGGGTGGCCAAGGGGAATCCGTTCACGCCCACTCACATGCTATCCTGATGCGCCGGAAGCTAACGCACCGCCCTCTCGATAGCAAAGCCCCTGCTAACACAGCCTGCCCGGCGCCGCCTTACGACAGACGGGATCTTCCACGCTTTGGCTCTTTTGCCCCGCCGCCGCCTGGCCTTCCTGCCCGAGTCGCTCCGCCGCGTGCCGCATCTGCCGGCCTTCTGGCCGGAGCATCAGCCCGTCATGGAGGGGGCGGAGATCCTGGCGCTGCCAGCCGGGCGGCCGCCGCGCGGTGCTCCGGCAGAATTGTTGCGCTATGCCGCAGGCCCGCTGCGCGCCCCCACCTTTGGCCGCAGAATGGCACCGGTGGCGCTGCTGCTGGTGGATGGCCTGCCCACCTGCCTCGACTCGGCGCCGCTGGCCGCCGCGCCGCCAGCGGCCGAACTGGCCGGCCGTGCCGCCGCCG
>NZ_JACTUZ010000333.1 GCF_014490445.1 Pseudoroseomonas ludipueritiae
TTGCCGTTGCCGGTGGTGATGCTTTTACGGTCGGCATAGTTCGGCGCCTGGTCCAGGTCGTCGGCCGAGATGCCGTAGAGGTCCATCTGGCCGCGCAGGGTCCAGATGCCGCCGAAGCGGTCCTGCTTCGGCAGGTTGTAGGTGGCGCGGGAGGTCAGGCGGCGAGTATCGGTGCCCTCGTCGCGGAAGACCACGAAGCTGCCGGCATCGACCGTCAGGTAGCCGCCCAGCGAATCGCGCGGATAGGCGTATTCGGCGAAGGCATTCGGCAGCACCAGTGGGATGGCCGACTTGTCGTCGACGTCGTTCAGGCTCTGGTAGGCGCGGGCATCGATGCGGGCATAGCCCTCGGTGCCCCAGAAGCCTTCCAGGTAGACATCCGAGGTCAGCACGCGCGGCGAGCTGTAGCGCCAGGCGCGCAGATAGGCCTGGCTGCTGGCGCGGTTCAGGTTGAAGCCGGCGCGCCAGTGCTCATCCAGCGCGAACTGGCCACTGCTGTAGATATGGGCGCCGAGGCCCTTGTCGCCCTCGGCGATATTGCCGCCGGAGAGGTTGCCGACCGAGGCGGAGAGATTGACCGTGCCGCTGTTGAAGCGGCGGCGGTAATCCACCCCGAGCCCCGGGTATTCCTCGGTGGCGAAGGTGGGCCGCAGCGTCATGTCCTGGCTGCCGTCGATCGCCCAGTAATAGGGAATCTGCACGAAGGGGCCGAGGAAGGTGCTGTTGCCCAGGATCGGCGTCAGAAAGCCCGACTGGCGCGGCACCGAGGGGTCGGGATGCGACAGGTAGGGCGTGTAGAGCAGCGGCCAGCCGCCCATCTCGAGCGTGGCGTCGCGGTAGCGCAGCCGCTGCTCTTCCTTGTCATGGGTCGCGATGCGGGCGCGCACCTGCCAGAGCGGCGGCGCGGTCGGGTCGTCGGCGCACAGGTCGCAGGAGGAATAGACCACCCGCGACATGTCCACGATATTGCCGTTGGTGCGGGTGGCGCCGGTGGCCGCCAGCTTGCCGTTCTGCGCCAGCCGGGCGCGCAGCCCGCTCACCACGCCGTTGCGCATGTCGCCGGTGAGTTCCGCGCGGTCGGCGAAGGTCACCTGCCCGTCCGGCTCCAGCAGCTGCACATTGCCTTCGGCGACAGCGATGCCGGTTTCGCGGTTATAGGTGAAGGTATCGGCGCGCAGGATGCGCTCGTTCTGCCAGGCCTCCACCCTGCCGCGGGCGGTCACCAGGTTCTTGTCCTGGTCGTATTCCACCTCGTCGGCCGTGAAGGTCACGGGCGATTCGCGGTCGTTGGCGGGGGCCGGAGCCGGCGCGGCGGCGGCCGCGGGCGGCGGCGTGCCGGGGATGGCGGGCATGGAAAGCTCGCCCCCCGCCG
>NZ_JACTUZ010000334.1 GCF_014490445.1 Pseudoroseomonas ludipueritiae
CGGGCACGCGCAGCGCGGCGCGGGCGGCCAGCGCCGCCCGCCGCAACGCGGCCTTCTCGGCCGCCAGCGCGGGGGGATCGGATTGGAAAGCTTGTGGAGCCGCCATGGCCGTTGGCGTCTTTATCCTCCCGAGACCTGCGTAAACAGGTGGGCGCCAGGTAACCGGACCAAGATCCGGTCAGAGCCAGCTCCCGGAGGTTGCTTATTGGCCCCAGGGATAATGTACCTGACGCACCGGGCAGCTCCGGACCGGTATTTAGGAACCCTCGAGCCCGTCCGCAATGCCTTCGATCTTCTCAGCGATGCGCGCCAGCCTTTCGGCCAGCTTCGGGTCCATGGCTGCGCCGCCGGGCTGGCCGGCGCGGGCGTGGGAAAGTTCCACGCGCAGGTCATGCAGCTCATCCGCCAGCAGCAGTGCCGCCAGCAGCAGCAGCCGGCTTTCGCCGAACTGCCCGCCCATGGCGCGGATGGAACCGACGCGGCGGTCCACCTCCGCCGCCAGGGCGATCAGATGCCCCTCCTGCCCGTCCTCGCAGGAAACAGGATGCGTATAGCCGCCGATTCGAACCGTGACCTGACCCAAGCTCAGCGCTCCTCCTCAGGGTGGGCAGCAGGCGGCTGGGCACGGGACGGCAGGCCATCCTCCTCCACCGCCACTGGTTCCGCAGACAATTCCCCGGCTTCCGGCTGCGCGGCCTCCGCCTCGGGCGCGTCCAGCTCGGCCAGCACGCCGCGCAGCTTGGCCAGGCTGACATCCAGCCGCTGCGCCAGGGCCGCCACCTGCTCCAGCGGAACGCCGGCCGGCGCCGCCGGCTCGGCCGCCGGGCGGGGCCTCGCCACGACTTCCGCCAAGCGGCCGACAGCACGTTCCAGACGCGCCGCAGCCTCGCTCACCGCCTCGTTCATGCAGCCCTCGCTGAACACCAGACCGGCGCCACCCCGATGCGGCGCAGTCTTGCCATGCTATCCATCAGTGCATGGCTTTACCGGCGGCCCACGGGCAGGGTCAACGGCCAGGGAACCCATTGGCAGGGCACGAAAGGCGGATCGGCGATGGAATCAGCAGCCCCCCTCTCCCGCGCCGTGCTGGTGCATGACGCGGCGGGCATGACGATGGCCCTGGCGGCGGCCAGGGAGGCATTGCCGCCAGGGGTGGCGCTGCCGCTGCTCTCCGCCCCCGGGGCGGCCCATTGGCTTTCCCCGCGCCTCTTCCTGGCCATGGTGGCGCAGGCCCTCGGCACCGCACCGGCGCCCTGCCTGCCGGTGCTGGATTGCGGCATGGCGGCGGGGCATGCCCTGGCGGCGCTCCGGGCCGGCTGCCCGGCGCTGGTGCTCTCCGCCGCCTGCCCCGCCTTCCCCAGCCT
>NZ_JACTUZ010000335.1 GCF_014490445.1 Pseudoroseomonas ludipueritiae
AGTCGGGTTGCAGCTTCCGCTCCTGAACAACCTTCTTATAAACCTCGTATTCGGTCCTGATCTCCTGGGCGAACTCTTCCGGCGTATTGGCCACGATGAAGGAGCCCGTCTCCTCGATGCGCGCGCGCACGGCGGGCTCGGCCAGCGTTTTCACCACGGCCTCGCGCACCCGCTCGACGATCGGGCGCGGCAGTCCCTTCGGACCCACGACGCCGTAGAAGGCGGTGCGGTTGACCTGCTCCAGCCCGACCTCCTTGAAGGTCGGCACGTCCGGCAACGCGCCGACACGCTGGGGGGACGCGACCACGATGGGCACCAGCCTGCCCGACTGGATGAAGGGCAAGGCCGAGGGCAGGTTGTCGATGATTACCGGCACCTGTCCAGACACCGCATCGTTTAGAGCCGGACCGGAGCCCCGGTAGGGAACGTGGATGAGGTCCGCCCCGGACAGGCTCTTGTAGAGCTCCATCTGCAAGTGGAGGATGCTGCCGGTGCCGGAGGTGGCGTAGGCGTACTTGCCCGGGTTCTTCTTCACCTCCTCCGCCCAGGCCTGGAAGGTCTTGGCCGGGAAGGAAGGATGCACCGCCACCACGTTCGGCGTCGCCGCGATGTTGGTGATCGGCGTGAAGGCGGTGAGCGGATCGTACGGCGTCGAGGGCTGGATCGCGGGTACCGTGGCCACCGTCGATACCGTGGCAATGCCGAGTGAGTAGCCATCAGGCCTGGCGCGCGCGGTCTCGATGGCACCGGTCACGCCGCCGCCACCGCCCTTGTTCTCCACCACCATGGACTGGCCGTTGAAGTGCGGCGCGATCTGGCTGGTCACCACCCGCGCGATGATGTCTGTGGTGCCCCCGGGCGCGAAGGGCACCAGCAGCTTCACCGCCCGGTCGGGGTAAGCCTGCGCGAAGGCGCGGGAGGCGCCAAGAAGCGGCGCGGCCGCCAGCCCGGCCAGGAGGAGAGTTCTGCGATCCAGGCCGCCATTTGCGTTGTTGTTCGTCATCTCGTTCTCGCTGCCTTTGGACGGTCGCCTGTGGGCTCGGTGGCCTTGTTGGAGGTTGACTTCATAGCGCTCTCGGGCGCTCCCGGTTTCGGGGAACGTCCTGCTGCAGCGAGTGGCGGGCGCAACGGCCGCGCTCCGCTGGTTGCTGCGGGCGAGCGCGTCCGCGACGAAGCCCGACGCCTTCACTTCCTCCACGAAGCTGCGATGGGAGCCCGGCGCATGCTGGCCGCCCTTTGGTGCCCCGATCGTCTGCTCGATCGCCATGAAGCGCCCGTCCATGACCCGGAACTCCGGGCGACTGGCGGCATCGACCCGGGTCGATCAGGAGGACGCCGTCCGCAGACTAGGCTCAGG
>NZ_JACTUZ010000336.1 GCF_014490445.1 Pseudoroseomonas ludipueritiae
GTCCCCCGTCCCGAACCACTTGGAACGGACGGTGCGGTAGTAGGCTTCCATGTTGTAGAGGGGCACGGGCAGCGCCAGGTCGCGGGCGGTGAGGCGGCCGACGGCGCCGGCGAGGTTGTAGCTGTTGGTCACCACGGTGGCCAAGGCCTGCACCAGCGAGACGCGGCTGTTCAGCAGTTCCTGCTCGGCGTTCAGCACATCCAGCGTGGTGCGGCTGCCCACCACCGCCTCGCGCTGCACGCCGTCGAGCGCGATCTCGGCGGCGCGGATCTGCGCCCGCACGCTGTCCACCTGCGCCCGCGCCGCCGCCAGCCCTTCCCAGGCCTGCGTCGCCTGCTGCATCGCCACCCGCCGCTGGTCGTCCACCACCTGCCGCGCCTGCTGCACCTGCTGCCGCGCCTGCCGCACCAGCGCATGCTCGGCACCGCCCTGGTAGAGCGGCACCGACAGCGTCGCCGTCACCTGCTCGCCGGTGGCGCGGGTGTGCGGCGACTGCGCATTGTCGGAACGGAAGCTCTGCGCCTGCAAGGAGACCTGCGGCAGCAGCGCGGAGAACTGCACATCCACCGCGTTGCGCGCCGCCGCCTCATCGAACAAGGCCGCCACCACGCCGGGCGCATTCACCGAGGCCATCTGCGCCGCCTCGCGGGCGCTGCCCACCGGCGCGCTCAGCGGCTGCGGCGCCACCAGCCGCTCCGGCGCCACCCCCACCAGCCGCGCGAAGGTGGCCCGGCTGGTCTGCAAGGTGCCCTCGGCATTGGCCCGCGCGGCGCGGGCGCCGGCCAGCCGGCTTTCCGCCTGCGCCACGTCGGTGCGGGTGATCTCGCCCACCCGGAAGCGCTCGTTGGTGGCGTCCAGCTGCCGCTGCAGCACCTGCACGTTGTTGACGTTCAGCCGCAGCGTTTCCTGGTCGCGGATCACCGCCACATAGGCGGCCACCACATCCGAGAGCACCTGCTGCTCGGTGCCGATCAGCCGCGCCCGCTGCGCCAGCACCTGGTGCTCGGCGCGTCGCGTGCTGGCCACCGTGCGGCCACCATTGTACAGCGGCTGCGTCACCGTCGCCTGCACCGAGCCGATCTGCCGGTCGGTGTCGGCATAAATGCCGCGCGAGCGCGCCGTGCCCGAATTGTAGCCGGCACTGCCGGCAATGGTCACGCTCGGCCGCCAGCCCGACAGCGCCTGCGGCACATTCTCATCCACCACCCGCAGCTGCGCCCGCGCCGTCTGCAAGGTCGGGTTGTTGGCATAGGCCTGCGACAGCGCCGCCTCCAGCGTCTGCCCACGCGCCACACCCGACATCAACCCACACACCAACACCGACGCCGATAGCA
>NZ_JACTUZ010000337.1 GCF_014490445.1 Pseudoroseomonas ludipueritiae
CGCTGCGTGCCGCCGCCCGCATGGCCGCCGCCGATTTCGCCGACCAGGGCAGCCGGTTGCAGGGCCGCCCCGCCGAGACGGCGCGCGCCGTCGGCCGGCTGGAATGGCTGACGGCGACGCTTTCCACCGACCCGCGCTACAGCGCCCTGCCGGAAGGCGTGGCCATGTCGCTCCGCGCCGGCGCGGCCGAGGCGCGGGCCAACCTGGGCATGGTGGCGGATACGCCCCCGGCCCAGGCCACTGCCGTGCTGACCGAGATCGCCCGTGCGCTGGATGCCGGCGCCACGCCGAACTTCCCGGCTTCGGTCTTCCCCGCCGGGCCGGAGCGCAGCATGCAGCGGCTGCGGGCGCCGGGGCCTTTCCCGCAGGCTGGCATCGCCACCGGCCAGGCCTCCGAGGCCATCGCGGCGACGGATCGCCAGGGCGGCTGGAACCCCGGCGTCGGGCAATCCCCGTTTTGAACGCCGCTTAACCCTGCGGTAAGCCAGCCGGCCCATCCTGCGCTTCCATGAAAGAAGGAGGCGCGGGCAATGGGCCTGTGGCGCAACTCGGTCAGGTCCCGCATTGCCCTGGCCATCCTGGCGGCGAGCCTTGGTGCATCGGCCCTGCTGTTTGGCCTGAATGCCATGCAGCGCGCGGATTCGGCGCGGGACGAGATGGCGCAGGCGGTGGAACAGCGCCGCGCCGCCCTGCGCACCGCGATGGAGGAGGAGAAGCGCCTCGCCGCCGCCCTGGCCGGAACGCTGGCCAACACGCCCCAGGTGGCGGCCGCCCTGCTGGCCGGGGACCGCGCGGCGCTGGAAGCGCAGGTGAAGCCGGTGCAGGCCCTGCTGGTGCAGCGCTTCGGCCGCGTCATCCTGACCTTTTCCCGCGCCCCGGGCGTCGTGCTGCATCGGGCGCATGACCCCGCCGCGCATGGTGACGAATATGCCAGCCGCCGCACCACGGTGCGGGAGACCTACCGCACAGCCCGCCCCGTGGAAGGGTTGGAGCCGGGGCGGGATAATATCAGCGTCTTTGCCGATGCCCCGGTGCTGGGGCCGGATGGCAAGGTCGGCGCCGTGGTGGATCTCGGCATGGCCATCGGGGACAATCTGGCGGCGCGGGTGAAGCAGGCCACCGGCGCTGACATCACCTTCTTCCAGAAGCGTGGCGAGGGCCTCGTCTCCATCGGCTCCACCCTGGGCGGCCGGGCGCTGCTGCCGCCGGCGGTGCTGGCCGGCGCCCTGTCCGCCCCGGTGCAGGCGCAGGCGGTGCTGGACAACCGGCGCCGTGTCGCGGCCG
>NZ_JACTUZ010000338.1 GCF_014490445.1 Pseudoroseomonas ludipueritiae
GGAAGCCTGCCCGGGGGCCAGGGCGGCCAGCGCCGCCGCGGCCTCGTCTTCCCAGGCCGCGGGCAGCGCCACGGCGCGCGGCGCGGCATCCGGGTCGGCTTGCGCCCGCATGCGCCGCAGCGCGATTCCAGCCCAGATCGTGCCTGCCATTCGTTCCATGCCGATATGCTAGGATGAGCCCGCGCGGGGCGGAAGCCATATCGGGTGGTGAATCCGACTCAGGCGCCCCAGATATGGCGCGACGCAACCCCGGCCTTTCGCACGGCGCCCGCATGTGCGAAGGAAGCCCCGGGACGCGCCCCCGCGCCGCCACACTGTTTCCCCCCTTTGCCTGATGGAACCGACCGCGTCATGTCCTTCCTGCATCGGCTGACCACTGGCTTCGCCGTCAGCGAGATCGGCACCGACCGCTTCGGCAATACCTACTACGAGAGCAAGCGCGACTGGCTGAACTACGGCCGCAAGCGCCGCTACGTGGTTTATTCCGGTACGGCCGAAGCCACCAAGGTGCCGCCCGAGTGGCACGCCTGGCTGCACCACACCACCGATGCCCCGCTGTCGGAGAAGAAGAAGTATCCGTGGCAGCAGGAGCACCGCCCCAACCCGACCGGCACGGCCCAGGCTTACCGCCCCGTCGGCCATGACCACGCCACCGGCCACCGCCAGGTGACCACGGGCGATTATGAAGCCTGGACTCCAGGTAGCTGAACGGTTCCATGCAACGTAGAAGCCTTGCCGAGATCCTGACCGGTGCCGTCGTGCTGCTGGTCGCCCTTGGCTTCCTGATCTATGCCGTCAGCAGTTCAGGCCGCAGCCTCGCCGGCACCGATGGCATCGAGCTGACCGCGCGCTTCGACCGGATCGACGGGCTGCAGCCCGGCGCCGATGTCCGCATCGGCGGCGTCAAGGTCGGCAGCGTGGTGGACCAGCGGATCGACCCCCTCACCTTCCTGGCCGTGCTGCGGCTGCGGGTGAACGGCGACCTGAAGCTGCCCACCGACACCTCCGCCGAGATCACCTCGGAAAGCCTGCTGGGCGGCAAGTATGTCGCGCTGGTGCCGGGTGGGGAGGAGAAGGTACTGGCCAATGGTGACCAGATCACCATCACCCAGTCCGCCGTCAGCCTCGAGTCGCTGCTCGGCCGCTTCATCTTCTCGGTGACCGAGCTGGCCTCCAGCCGGAACGAGGATGGCCAGAACAACGGCAACGAGGAAGCCAAGCCCGCCGCCCCCGCCCCGGCCGCCCCGCGCGGCGGCGCCCCGGCGCGATGAGCAC
>NZ_JACTUZ010000339.1 GCF_014490445.1 Pseudoroseomonas ludipueritiae
CCGCCGGGCTCGCGGGTGCGCAGCACCGGCCGGCCAGCCGCGGCCAGGGCTTCGGCCAGCCGCCGCGCCAGGGTGGTCTTGCCAGCGCCCTCCCCGCCTTCCAGCGTGATGAAGCGCGCTTTATCCGTGGTCACCTCAGCCCGAGACCCAGCGCCCGATGACAGCCGGAATACGCGACAGCACGCCCAGCTTGGCGACATCCGCCCCGGCATAAAGCGGCAGCGTCATCGGCGGCACGCCCTGGCCGGAGACTTCCAGCTGGCCGATCTCCTGCCCCTTGGCGATCGGCGCCGGCACCGGGCCATCATAGCGCAGCTTCACCGCCAGATTACGGCGCCACTGGCGCGGCAGGGTCATCACGAGATCACGCCCGCCCACCAGCGGCACAGTCGGGCGGTCGCCCAGATAGACCGGGGCCTGCTCCACGGTATCCGAGGCGCGGAAGAGCACCACGTTCTCGAACTCGCGGAAGCCCCATTCCAGCATGCGCTCCGACTCCTCGGCCCGCATGCGCATGGAGGTCATGCCGTTCAGCACCGCGATCAGCCGGCGCTCGCCGCGCTTGGCCGTGCCCGCAAGGCCATAGCCGCCATCCTCGGTATGGCCGGTCTTCAGGCCATCGGCACCGGCGACGCGGCCCAGCAGGGGGTCGCGGTTCTCCTGCGTGATGCCGTGCCACTGGAAGGAGCGGACGTTAAAGATGCCATAGTATTCAGGGAAGTCGTTGATGATGTGCCGGCTGAGGGAAGCAAGGTCCCGGCAGGTCATCAGGTGCTCGGGGTCCGGCCAACCGGTCGCGTTGCGGAAGGTGCTGTCCTTCAGGCCCAGGCGCTTGCCGTATTCGTTCAACAGCTCCGCGAACTGCGTCTCGCTGCCGCTGACACCTTCGGCCAACACGACGCAGGCATCGTTGCCGGATTGCACGATCACGCCATGCAGCAGGTCGTTGACGCTGATCTGGCTGCCCAGCTCCACGAACATCTTGGAGCCACCCATCCGCCAGGCCTTTTCGCTGACGGTCAGGGTCTGGTCCATGCGCAGCCGGCCCTGCTTCAGCAGGTCGAAGACGACATAGACCGTCATCAGCTTGGACATGGACGAGGGATGCATCCGCTCATCCGCGTTCTTCTCGGCCAGCACGGCGCCGGTATCGGCGTCAATCAGCAGCGCCTGCTTGGCCTGCGTGTCCAGCGGCCCCAACGGCGTGCTGGCGGGCGTGCCGGGCGGCGGCGCAGCGGCGCCAGCGCGGGCGGGCCC
>NZ_JACTUZ010000034.1 GCF_014490445.1 Pseudoroseomonas ludipueritiae
CCACGGCGGCGGCGGCGGCGGCGGCGCTTGCGGCCCTCGCCCTCGGCACCGTTCTCACCCTGCGGGGCAGCCTCGGCGCGCGGCGCGGCTTCCTCCGGCACCACGGCCTCGGCTTCCTCCTCCACCGGCAGCGGCTCGGGCGCGTAATCCATGCGCAGCGCGCTGGGGGCGGAGACGGGCTCGGCCACCAGCTGCTGCCTAATGCGCTCGATCCGCAGCTGCGGCGGGATCAGCTTGGGGTCGGGTTCGAAGAGCACGGCCATGCCGTAGCGCTCCTCGATCTGCGCCAGGCGGTCGCGCTTGCGGTTCAGCAGGTGCAGGGCCAGCTCCGGCGCCACATGGACGCAGATCTCGGCGGCCTTGCGCTTGCCGCCCTCTTCCTCGATCGCGCGCAGCACCTGCAGCGCGGCGCTGTCCGGGCTGCGGACGATGCCCAGGCCCTGGCAGTGCTTGCAGGTCTCGAAGGAATGCTCGGTCAGGCTGGTGCGCAGCCGCTGGCGGCTCATCTCCAGCAGGCCGAAATGGCTGATGCGGCCGACCTGGATGCGGGCGCGGTCGTTCTTCAGCGCCTCCTTCAGCCGGCGCTCCACCTGCGCGTCGTTGCGCGAGGCTTCCATGTCGATGAAGTCGATGACGATCAGGCCGGCTAGGTCGCGCAGCCGCAGCTGGCGGGCGATCTCCTCCGCCGCCTCGCAGTTGGTGCGCAGCGCCGTGTCCTCGATATGCCGGTCGCGCGTGGCGCGGCCCGAGTTCACGTCGATGGAAACCAGCGCCTCGGTCTGGTTGATGACGATATAGCCGCCGGACTTGAGCTGCACGACCGGCGACATCATGGCGTCGAGCTGCGCGTCCACCCCGTTGCGGGCGAACAGCGGCGTCACGTCGCGGTGCAGGCGGATCTTGCGCTCGTGCTGCGGCATCAGCATGCGCATGAAGTCGCGGGCCTGGCGGTAGGCGTCCTCGCCCTCGATCTGGATTTCCTCGATGCCCGTGTTGAAGACATCGCGGATGGAGCGCTTGATGAGGTCCGCTTCCTCATAGACCAGCGCGGGCGCGGTGGATTCCATGGTGCGGTTGCGGATCTCGTCCCAGAGCCGCAGCAGGTAGTCGCCGTCGCGCACGATCTCGGGCTTGGGGCGGGCGGCGCCGGCGGTGCGGACGATCAGGCTCATGCCCTTGGGCAGGCCCACTTCCTGGATGGCGTCGCGCAGGCGCTTGCGGTCGCCGGCCGAGGTGATCTTGCGGGAGATGCCGCCGCCGCGCGGGCTGTTCGGCATCAGCACGGAGAAGCGGCCGGCCAGGCTGATATAGGTGGTCAGCGCCGCGCCCTTGTTGCCGCGCTCCTCCTTCACGACCTGCACCAGCATGATCTGCCGGCGGCGGATCACTTCCTGGATCTTGTAATGCCGCATGAAGCGGGAGGGGATGCGGCGCTCGCGGGAGACCTCTTCCTGGTCGCCCTCATCCTTGCTGCCGCGGCCGCCCAGGGTCTCGGGCGGGGTCTCGTCCTCGTCCTGCTCGCCCTCGTCCTGGGCCATCATGGCCTCGGCGGCGGCAAGCTCCTCCCGCGTGGCGGAGCGGGTCTCGCCATGCACGGACATCGGCTGGGCGCGGCCGGCCGGGGTTTCCTCCCGTGGCAGCGTCTCGGCATCCGGGTTGTCGGCGGGCTCGTCGCCCGGCAGGGGCTGAGGCTGCGGTTGCGGCTGGGCCGGCGGCTGCGGGGCCAGGGCCTCGACGGGGTGGACATCCTCCGGCGCCACGTGGCGCGGGTTCTCACCCTCGGGCTCGACGGATTCGGTGAAGACGGAAGGATTGGCGGCGGCGCCCTCGGTGGCGGCGAGGCGCTCGGCCTCGTCGGCATCGGCGATGGCCTCGATCTCCGCCACCATGGCCTCGGCCTCGGCCTCGGTCACTTCCTCAGCGTCGTCGTCTTCCTCATCCGCCTCGGCGGCCTGCATCTCCAGCAGGCGCTGACGGTCGGCGACGGGGATCTGGTAGTAGTCGGGGTGGATTTCGCCGAAGGCGAGGAAGCCGTGGCGGTTACCGCCGTATTCCACAAAGGCCGCCTGGAGGCTGGGTTCTACCCGGACCACCTTGGCCAGGTAGATATTGCCCTTCAGGGGCTTCTTGTTCTCGGTTTCGACGTCGAATTCTTCGAGCCGGTTGCCGTCCAGCACCACCACGCGGGTTTCTTCCGGGTGGGATGCATCGATCAGCATGCGCTTGGTCATGAACCGGGATGCTCCGTGCCGCCGGCGCCGATGGGCGAAGGGCGGCAGCAATGGGTGGGCATGCCCGAGTGAGCAGTGTGGATCAGGCGGCGCGGCGATACACAGGCCATGCGGCTGCGATCCGACCTCTCTACTCGGCGGGCCGGTGCCCCGTGATGCCGGGGACGGCCCTGTTGTGTGCGCGCCACGCGCGAGCCCCGTGCAACCTGGGCGGCCGCAAAAGGCGGCACCAGCAGGCGCGGGCGGGCCAGCGGACAGGCGCGGGACGCGGACGGTGGCTGGATGACAGGCCTCACCGCCCCCTCCTCGCCATTGTGCGACAGCCGGTGGAGCGGACGGTGGGAGACCCGGCAGAAGCGGGAAACGGGACCCCGCGTCGTGGCGGAGGCACAGCCCGGTGCCGGAGGAATCCTTCGGGCCACCCTGAACCGGGGCCGCCGCCAAGCTGGCGGGGTGGCACCGGGAAACAGGCCGGGCAGCCGCGCCCAAAACCTCCACCGGCGGCACTGACCGCCGGGGCAATGCACAATAGGCGTGTCATTCCTGTTCCACAAGGCTGCGGCACGTTCAGATGTTACATTCGGTAAAGCCGTGACGACGCTGTATTATCGTATAGGTTAGGCCCAGCAGGGTTCCGTCGGGGGGCGGAGCCATGCGTGATGATTCGTCGACTGGCTTAAGGGGGGAGCATAGGCCATGCCGTTTTCATGCAGCCGCAGGCGGCTGCTGCAACTCGCCTTCGGGATGGTGGCGGCGGGTGCGCCGGGCCTGGCGGAGGCCGCGCCGCGCCGCCGCGTGCCCCTGCCACTGGTGGTGCTGGACCCCGGGCATGGCGGCAAGGACCCCGGCACCATCGGTGTCACCGGCACCCATGAGAAGCGGATCACCCTGGCCGCGGCGCAGGAGCTGAAGAAGCGGCTGGAGGCCACCGGCCGCTGCCGCGTCGCCCTGACCCGCAGCCGCGACACCTTCGTGCCGCTGGGCAGCCGCGTGGAATTCGCCCGCAAGCGAGAGGCCGCGCTCTTCGTCTCCCTGCATGCGGACAGCGCGCCCGGAGCACGTGGCGCCAGCGTCTATACCCTGTCGGACCGCGCCTCCGACTCGCTATCCGCCGGGCTGGCGCAGCGGGAGAACCGGGCGGACCTGCACGGCGGGCTGCGCCTGCCGCCGGTCTCGCCGGAGGTGGAGCGCATCCTCTTCTCCCTGGTGCGGCAGGAAACCCGGGCGGGCTCCGCACGCATGGCGGCGCAGGTGGTGCGCAGCCTGGGCGGCACCGTGCCGCTGCTGCCCAATACCCACCGGCAGGCCGCCTTCGCGGTGCTGAAGGCACCGGACGTTCCCTCGGTGCTGGTGGAGATGGGCTTCCTCTCCGACCGCCGGGACGAGGCCGACCTGAAGCGCCCCGCGCATCGTGCTAGGCTGGCCCGGGCGCTGGCGGAGGGCATCCATGGCTGGCTGGTGCGCCGCGAGGCCGGGCTGGCCAGCGCCGGCTGAAACAGGAAAGGGCGGGGTTTCCCCCGCCCTTCGTGCCTTCAGCCCATCTTGCCGTGGCAGTGCTTGTACTTCCTGCCCGAGCCGCAGGGGCAGGCCGCATTGCGCGGCGTGCGGTACCAGGTGGCCGGGTCCGCGGGGTCGATTTCCTCGCCACCCTGGGCCAGCGGGGCGGGCGCATGCTCCCAGCCCGCCACCTCGGCGCCGCCGGTCGCCATGGCGGCGGCATCGGCCAGGGCCGGGTCGGGGTGGCGCATATCCGTCACCATCACCGGCTCCGGCATCGGCGGCGGCGCATGCGGCTGCAGCTCGATACGCATCAGCAGCGAGGTCACGCGCTCCCGCAGCTCGTCCAGCAAGCCGTTGAAGAGGTTGAAGGCCTCGCTCTTGTATTCGTTCAGCGGGTCCCGCTGCGCGAAGGCCCGCAGGCCGATGCCCTGGCGCAGGTGGTCCAGGTTCAGCAGGTGCTCCTTCCACACGGCGTCGAAGACCTGCAGCAGCAGCGACTTCTCGACCATCCGCATCAGGTCGGGGCCGATATTGGCGGCACGGGCGGCGGCGGCCTGGTCGACGGCCTGCTGCAGCCGCTCGCGCACCTGCTCCTCGTCGATGCCCTCTTCCCGGCCCCACTCCTGGATCGGCAGCACCAGGCCCAGCTTGTCCTGGGCCTGCCGCTCCAGCCCCTCCAGGTCCCACTGGTCGGGATAGGCATTCTCGGGGATGGCGCGGGCGACCATCTCGGCCACCGTCTCGCGCCGCATCTCCTCGACCGTCTCGGACACGTCCTGCGCCTGCATGAAGGCCCGCCGCTGGGCATAGACCTCCTTGCGCTGGTCGTTCATGACGTCGTCGTATTTCAGCAGGTTCTTGCGCGTGTCGAAGTTGCGCGCCTCGACCTTCTTCTGTGCCTTCTCCAGCGCCCGGTTGATCCAGGGGTGGATGATGGCCTCGCCTTCCTTCAGCCCCAGCTTCTCCAGCATCCCGCCCATGCGGTCGGAGCCGAAGATGCGCATCAGGTCGTCTTCCAGGCTCAGGAAGAAGCGGCTGGCACCCGGGTCACCCTGACGGCCGGAACGGCCGCGAAGCTGGTTGTCGATGCGGCGGCTCTCATGCCGCTCGGTGCCGATGACGAAAAGACCGCCGGCCTCCTTCACCACCGCCTCGTCCCGTTTCACCTGCGCCACGGCCTCGGCCAGATGCGCGTCCCATTCCGGGCCCTCATGCGGGCCCTGGAAGGTGGCCTCGGCCATCATCTGGGCATTGCCACCCAGTTTGATGTCGGTGCCGCGGCCGGCCATGTTGGTGGCGATGGTCACCGCGCCCGGCCGGCCGGCCTGGGCGACGATGCCGGCCTCCTGCTCGTGGTAGCGCGCGTTCAGCACCTTGTGCGGCACGCCCTGCTTCTTCAGCAGCTCCGAGATCAGCTCGGACTTCTCGATGGAGGTGGTGCCCACCAGCACCGGCTGCTTGCGCGCCTGCGCTTCCTTCACCAGCACCGCCACCGCTTCATACTTCTCGCGGGCGGAGCGGTAGACCTCGTCGTCGCTGTCCTTGCGGATGACGGGCAGGTTGGTCGGGATCTCGACCACTTCCAGCTTGTAGATTTCGGCGAATTCATCCGCCTCGGTCGCCGCCGTGCCGGTCATGCCGGCCAGCTTGGGATACATGCGGAAGTAGTTCTGGAAGGTGATGGAGGCCAGCGTCTGGTTCTCGGGCTGGACCTCGACGCCTTCCTTGGCCTCCAGCGCCTGGTGCAGGCCGTCCGAATAGCGGCGACCTTCCATCATGCGGCCGGTGAATTCGTCGATGATCACCAGCTTGCCGTCGCGGGAGACGATGTAATCCACGTCGCGCGAGAAGAGCACATGCGCCCGCAGCGCCTGGTTCACGTGGTGAACCAGGGCGATGTTGTGGCTGTCGTAGAGGTTGCCCTCGGTCAGCAGGCCGGCATCGCGCAGCATCTGCTCCACGGTCTCGCCACCCGCCTCGGTCAGGGAGGCGGTGCGGAGCTTCTCGTCCTTCTCGAAGGTTTCCTTGTCCTGCACCAGGGCGCGGACCACCGTGTCCACGCGGCGGTAGAGGTCGGAACTATCGTCGGAGGGGCCGGAGATGATCAGCGGCGTGCGCGCCTCATCCACCAGGATCGAGTCCACCTCGTCCACGATGGCATAGGCGAAGTCGCGCTGGACCATCTCGTCCAGCCGGTACTTCATGTTGTCGCGCAGGTAGTCGAAGCCGAATTCATTGTTGGTGCCGTAGGTGACATCGGCGGCATAGGCCGCGCGGCGCTCCTCGTCCGTCAGGCCATGCACCACGCAGCCGGTGGTCAGGCCCAGCCAGCCGTAGAGCCGGCCCATCTGCTCGCTGTCGCGGCGGGCCAGGTAGTCGTTGACCGTCACCACATGCACGCCCTTGGCGGGCAGCGCGTTCAGGTAGACGGCCAGGGTGGCGACCAGGGTCTTGCCCTCGCCGGTCTTCATCTCGGCGATGCGGCCGGAATGCAGCACCATGCCGCCGATCATCTGCACGTCGAAATGCCGCATGCCGAGCACGCGCTTCGAGGCCTCCCGCACCGTGGCGAAGGCTTCGGGCAGAATGTCATCCAGGGTCTCGCCAGCAGCCAGGCGCTCCCGGAAGCGGGCGGTCTGGGCCTGCAGCTCGGCATCCGGCATGGCGGCCAGCTTCGGCTCGAAGCCGGAAATGGCGGGCAACCGGGCGTTGAACTGCTTCAGCACGCGATCGTTGGCGGTGCCGAAGACGGCGCGGGCAAGGCGGGCGAACATGGTGCTTCGAGTCTCTCCGAGAGCCGGGGCCCACCCCTCTTCCCCCGGATAGCGGATGCCGCGCCGGGCCAAGCCCCGTGCGACCCGGGGTCGGGCAACAGGCTACGTCACGCGCACAGATAGGCGGGGGTTGGGCCAGGGTCAACGAAGGGCACCGTCAATGTGGCCTCCGCTCCTCCCTTTCCGCCGCCGATCCCATTTGCCGGCGGCCCCGCTCTGCGCCATCTTGCGCCCTCCCCCGCCGGGAAGGCACATCCTCTCCATGCGCTCATCCGCCCTTATCCTCCCCCTGCTGCTCGCGGCCGCCCAGCCGGCCCTGGCCCAGGGCACCCCGCCGGCCCCTGCCACGCAGCCCCCGGCCGCCGCCGCCCCGGCCCAGCCCACCGCGGAGGACCCGCTGCTGGCCCGTGTGGACGGGCAGGAGATCCGCCGCAGCGACGTGCAGGCCGCCATCGCCGAGCTGCCGCCCGAACTGCGCTCGGCGCCGGAGAGCGTGCTCTCCCCGCTCGTCATCGACCAGATGATCACCCAGAAGGCGCTGGTGGCCGCCGCCCGCGCCCAGAAGCTGCAGGACCAGCCCGAGGTTCAGGCCCGCCTCAAGCGCGCCGAGGAGCAGGAGCTGCAGCAGGCCCTGCTGCGCCAGGAAATCTCACCCAAGCTGACGGATGAGGCCCTGCGCGCCCGCTATGCCCGCGACATCGCCGGCAAGCCGGGCGAGGAAGAGGTGCATGCCCGCCACATCCTGGTGGCCAACGAGGCCGATGCCAAGAAGGTGGAGGCCGAGGTGCGCAAGCCCGGCGCCGACTTCGCCGCCATCGCCCGCAGCCGTTCCACCGGCCCCGGCACCGAGCAGGGCGGCGACCTCGGCTTCTTCAAGAAGGGCGACATGGTGCCGGAATTCGCCGAGGCCGCCTTCGCCATGAAGCCCGGCGAGATCAGCCAGCCCGTGCGCTCCCCCTTCGGCTGGCACGTGATCAAGGTGGAAGCCCGCCGCACCGCCGAGGCGCCGAGCTACGAGGACAGCCTGGAGACGCTGCGCCAGGCCGCCTTCGACGAGACGGTGCAGGACACCGTCAACCGCATCCGCGCTTCCGCCAAGGTGGAGCGCTTCAACGAGGACGGCACGCCGCGCGCGGCGGAAAAGCCCGCGCCCTCGCTGCTGGACGGCGCCACGCCGCCGCCGGCCCAGCGCCGCTGAATACCCTGGCGGTGCGCCACCCGGCGTGCCGCCCTTCCCTGCCCCGCGAACCGAATACCTGAGGACTTGGCCCATGGCCGGTAAGGACCTGCCCACCTCCCCTCTCGCCGTGCCGCTGCCGGCCGTGCCGCCGGTGGCCGGCGTGCGCCTGGGCGTCGCCGCCGCGGGCATCCGATACAAGGGCCGGCCGGACCTGACGATGTTCGAATTCGCCCCGGGCACCACGGTGGCGGGCGTCTTCACGCGCAACAAGTGCCCCGGCGCGCCGGTGGACTGGTGCCGCGCGGCGCTGAAGGGCGGCAAGGCCCGCGCGCTGGTGGTCAATGCCGGCAATGCCAATGTCTTCACCGGCAAGCTGGGCCGGGACGCCGTGCAGGCCACGGCGGATGCCGCCGCCAAGCTGGTGGGCTGCAAGGCGAAGGAGGTCTTCCTGGCCTCCACCGGCGTGATCGGCGAGCCGCTGCCGCATGAGAAGCTGACCGCCGCCCTGCCCGCGCTGTTTGGCAAGCTGCGAGACAAGAACTGGGAAGATGCCGCGCGCGGCATCATGACCACCGACACCTTCCCCAAGGCCTGCGTCCGCAAGGTGATGATCGGCGACACGGAAGTCACCATCGCCGGCATCGCCAAGGGCAGCGGCATGGTGGCGCCGGACATGGCGACGATGCTCTGCTTCATCGCCACCGATGCCAAGATCCCGGCGGCGGCGCTGCAGGCGGCGCTGAAGAAGGGCACCGACGCCAGCTTCAACCGCACCACGGTGGATTCCGACACCTCCACCAGCGACACCGTGCTGGTCTTCGCCACCGGCCAGGCCAAGCACCCGCGCGTGCCGGCCGAGGGCGGCCCGATGCTGCGGGACTTCGTGAAGGCGCTGCACGAGCTGCTGCTGGACCTGGCCCTTCAGGTGGTGCGCGATGGCGAGGGCGCGCAGAAGTTCATCCGCATCGACGTGACGGGCGCCACCACCGCGCGCTCGGCGCAGCGGATCGCCATGGCCATCGCCAATTCGCCGCTGGTGAAGACCGCCATCGCGGGCGAGGACGCCAACTGGGGCCGCATCGTCATGGCGGTGGGCAAGGCGGGCGAGCCGGCGGACCGCGACAAGCTTTCCGTGGCGGTCGGCGGCACCTGGATGGCGCGCGACGGCGGCGTGGTGCCGGGCTATGACGAGACGCCGGTGGTGGCCCATATGAAGGGCCGCGAGATCGAGATCACCGTCGATATCGGCCTCGGCAAGGGCAAGGGCACCGCCTGGACCTGCGACCTGACGCACGGCTACATCGACATCAACGGGTCTTACCGCAGCTAAGCCGCGTTGCGTTTCTGCGGCGCGGGTGCCCTGGTGAGGCTCCGCGCCGCCGCCCTGGCGGATGGCGCGGGCTGGGAAGCCCGTGGCCGCCGGGCAACTGCTGCTCCGGCGGCCGGCCACCGTGCCGCAGCTTCATCGAAACCGATGGAACGGCGGGTGCCGTTATCCTTGGGCAGGGCGTGGCGCCCCGCCACAGGTTGCGGGGGGATGCCGGTATCCGAGCCCTCAGGGAATGGCCTTACGCCACGCCCTGCTTGCCCATCTCCAGGAACTTCTCGCGCCGGCGGGCGCGCAGCGTGGCGGCATCCAGGTCCAGCAGCGGTTCCAGGCTGGCCCAGACCTTGTCCGCCACCGCCTGCACTGTGGCCTGCGGGTCGCGATGCGCGCCGCCCAGCGGCTCCGGCACCACGCTGTCGATCAGCGCGAGGCGCGAAAGGTCCTGCGCCGTCAGCTTCAGCGCATCGGCGGCGGTGCTGGCCTGGGCGGCGTCGCGCCACAGGATGCTGGCGCAGCCCTCGGGGCTGATCACGGAATAGATCGAATGCTCCAGCATCAGCACGCGGTCGGCGGCGGCCAGCGCGATGGCGCCACCGGAACCGCCCTCGCCGATGATGGTGGCGACGAAGGGCACCGGCGCGTCCAGTCCGGCCTCGATGGCGCGGGCGATGGCCTCGGCCTGGCCGCGCGCCTCGGCCTCGATACCCGGGAAGGCGCCGGAGGTATCGACAAAGGAGATGATCGGCAGGCCGAAGCGCCCGGCCAGTTCCATCAGGCGCCGCGCCTTGCGATAGCCCTCGGGCTTGGCCATGCCGAAGTTATGCTTCACGCGGCTTTCGGTGTCGGTGCCCTTCTCGGTGCCCAGCACCATCACGGAATGGCCGCGGAAGCGCCCCATGCCGCCGATGACGGCCGCATCGTCCGCGAAGGCGCGGTCACCGGCGAGCGGCGTGAAATCCTCGATCAGCGCCTCGACATAGGTCAGGCACTTGGGGCGGTCGGGGTGGCGGGCCACCTGCGCCTTCTGCCAGGGCGTCAGCTTGGCATAGGTGCTGGCCAGCAGCTTGTCGGCCTTGGACTGGAGGTTGCCGACTTCCTCGGCCACGTCGATGCCACCGGCATCGGTGGTCCGGCGCAGTTCTTCGATTTTACCTTCAAGCTCCGCCAGGGGCTTCTCGAAGTCCAGGAAGTGGCGCATTTCGGTTCCGTCTCAGCTTGCCGCGAAAGCCGCGCGGGCGCCTGCCCCTAGCCCAGCCGGGGCCGCAACGCCAGCCCGGGCGCGCAGGATGCCCTTCAGGCGGGTGCCGCCGCGCGGGCCAGCGGGTGGTGTTCCTCGACCAGCGCGCGCAGCCGTTCCTCCAGCACCCGGGTATAGATCTGCACCGTGGCGATATCGGAATGCCCGAGCAGGATCTGCAGGCTGCGCAGGTCCGCCCCGCCTTCCAGCAGGTGCGTGGCGAAGGAATGGCGCAGCACGTGCGGGCTGACGCGCTCCGGATCCAGCCCCGCCGCCAGGGCGGCCTGGTGCACCAGCCCGTGCAGGCTCTGCCGCGTCAGATGCCCCGCCGCGCCACGGGATGGGAAGAGCCACCTGGAGGGCTTCTTCGGGTCCTGCAACGCCTGGGCGGCGGCGCGGGCGCGGGCCGAGATAGGCACCAGCCTTTCCTTGCCGCCCTTGCCGCGCACCATCACCAGCGGCGCCTCGGAGGAGAGGGCCGTGACCGGCAGGGAGACCAGCTCGCTGGCACGCAGCCCGGCGCAATAGAGCAGTTCCAGCGCCGCCACCGCCACAGCGCCGCGCTTGCCCGGCAGGGTGGCGGCGGCATCCAACAGCGCCGTCACCTCCTCCCGCCGCAGCGCCTTGGGCAGGGGCGCTGGCAGGCGCGGGCTGTCCAGCAGCTCGGTCGGGTCGTCGGTGCGGACGCCTTCCCGCACCAGGAAGCGGAAGAACTGCCGCAGGGCGGACAGCCGCCGCGCCGCCGTGCGGGGGGAAAGCCCCGAATCCGTCAGCCCGGCGATGTAGCGGCGCAGCAGCTCGGGATCGGCGGCGGCCAGCGCCGCATCCCCGCGCCGCCTGGCGAAGCCGGCGAAATCGGACAGGTCGGCCTCATAGGCGGCCAGGGTGTTGCGGGCGGCGCCACGCTCGGCCGCCAGCATCTCCAGGAAGGCTTCGAGGTGCCGGTCCATGCTCTGCACTCCGGCCGCGAGGCGGGCCGCTTAGCGGGTGTTGAAGCGCTCGTTGGGCAGGGTCCGCTCCACCGGCTGCTGCGCCACCGGCGGCGGAAAGGCGCCGATCACCAGCAGGCCGCCCAGAATGGCGACAATCAGGATCAGGATCAGGAGCAACAGGGGTCGGCGGAACATCTGGCCTGGGTTACCTCGCGCGCTTGGCCCGATGTGCTACCTTCCGTCCCCGTGTCACGCAACCTCGGCTTTGCCATCGTTCCGCCCGCCGCATCTTCGGCCCCCGACCTCGCCGCCCCGCAGGACCGGCCAGAGGCGGCCGCGCGCCCGCCCGCATCCAGCCTGGCGCGCCCTGTTTCCATTGTGCTCGTCGGCATGCCGGGCGCGGGCAAGACTTCCGTGGGCCGCCGCCTGGCACAGCGCCTGGGCCTTCCCTTCAAGGACGCGGACACCGAGATCGAGGCCGCCGCCGGCCAGCCCGTGACGGAAATCTTCGCCCGCTATGGCGAGCCGCATTTCCGCGAGGGCGAGCGCCGCGTCATCGCCCGCCTGCTGGAAGGCCCGCCGATCGTGCTGGCCACCGGCGGCGGCGCCTATAACGACCCGCAGACCCGGGCCGCCATCCGCGCCGCGGGCGCCGTCACGGTCTGGCTGCGCGCCACGATGCCGACGCTGCTGGGCCGCGTCGCCGGCCGCACCACCCGGCCGATGTTCCTCAACGCCGACCCGGTGGCGGTGCTGTCCCATCTGATGCAGACCCGCCACCCCTTCTATGCCGAGGCCGATCTCGTGACCGATTGCCTGGATGCCGATACCCCCGACCTGACCGCCGAGAAGGTCCTCACCGCCCTGGATGGCTGGCACCCGCCCGCCCGCCTGCCGGTGGCCCTGGCCGGGCGTGGCTACGAGGTGCTGGTGGGCGAGGAGCTGCTGGCCCGGGCCGGTGCCCTGATGGCACCGGTGCTGCCGGCACGCCGCGTAGCCATCGTGACGGATGAGAGCGTCGGCCCGCTGCATCTGGAGACGCTGCGCGGCGGGCTCGAAGCGGCCGGCTTCGAGATCCGCGCCACCGTGGCCGTGCCGCCGGGCGAGGGCAGCAAGAGCTTCACGCATCTGGCCACCGTGCTGGAGGCGCTGATGGCCGCCGGCGTGGACCGCCGCACCGCCGTGGTGGCGCTGGGTGGCGGCGTGGTGGGGGATCTCGCGGGCTATGCCGCCGCCTCCGCCCTCCGCGGCCTGCCCTTCGTGCAGGTGCCGACCACGCTACTGGCGCAGGTGGACAGTTCCGTCGGTGGCAAGACCGGCATCAACCTGAAGGCGGGCAAGAACCTCGCCGGGGCCTTCCACCAGCCCGCCGTGGTGCTGGCCGATACCGACACCCTGGCCACCCTGCCGCCGCGCGAGCTGCGCGCCGGCTATGCCGAGGTGGCCAAGCACGGGCTGCTGCAGGGTCCGCTCTGGGACTGGTGCGAGCAGCATGGCGCCCGCGCCGTGGCCGGCGAGGCCGATGCGCTGCGCCACGCCGTGCTGGAAAGCTGCCGGCTGAAATCGGCGGTGGTCGCGGCCGATGAGCGGGAGGAAAGCGCCGAGGGCGGCCGCGCCCTGCTCAACCTCGGCCATACCTTCGGCCACGCGCTGGAAGCCGAATGCGGCTACGACGGCAGCCTGCTGCATGGGGAGGCGGTGGCCATCGGCCTGGGGCTGGCGGCGCGGCTTTCCGCCCGGCTGGGCCATTGCGACGCCGGCCTGCCGGCGCGGGTGGAGGCGCATATCGCCGCCGTGGGCCTGCCCGCCCGCATCCGCGACCTGCCGCGCGGCTTCACGGTGGAAGCGCTGATGGGGCGGATGCGCAAGGACAAGAAGGTGCGGGACGGCGCGCTGCGCTTCGTGCTGCTGCGCGCGCCGGGCCAGGTCTTCACCACCGGCGAGGTGCCGGCGGCGGAGGTCGCGGCCCTGCTGCGGGAAGAAGGCTGCGCGGGCTGAAGCGCAGGCCCGGCCAGGTGACGCCACCCGGCCGGGCATGAGCCCCTAGCGCCCGAAGAAGGCCCCCAGGAAGCGGCGCAGGCCGGAGGGGCGCTGGTCTTCCGCTTCCTCCACCGGCTCCGGCCTGGCCGCGTCGGGCGGACCCATGCGGCGGTGGATGGCCTGCACGCGCGTGTCATGCGGCAGGGCGGCGGCGGCATCGGCGGCCACGTGGCGCGCCTCCTCCAGCCGGCCGGTGCGCTCCAGCGCCCGGGCCAGGCCGATATGCGCGGCGCCGACCTGCGGCGCCAGTTCCAGCGCCACGCGGAAATGCGGCTCGGCCTCCAGGGGCTCGCCCACCACCAGCAGAAGCTGGCCCAGCCAGACGCGCATGCCGGCATCCCGCGGCGCCAGCTCAATGGCTTCGCGCATCAGCTCGATGGCCTCGGCCTGGCGGCCATAGGCGGCCAGCACGTTGCTCTTGCCGGTCAGCGCGCCAGCGTGCTGCGGCAACTGGCCCAGCACGATCTCGAACTGCGCCTGGGCATCCTCCAGCCGGGCGGCGTTCAGCAGCAGGTAGCCCAGGTGGATATGCAGGTCGGCATCGCCCGGCACGGTGCGGATGCCGTCCATCGCGATGTCGATGGCCTCGTTCACCCGGCCCTTGGAGGCCACCACCAGGCTGAGCCCGCCATAGACATTGGCGATGTCCTGCCGCAGCGCCAGCGAGGCGCGGAAGGGCTCCTCGGCCGCCTCCCCTTCCCCCATGCCCACGAGGATGTGGCCGATCTGCGCCAGCGCCACGGCATCGCCGGCGCATTCCCCGGCGCGCCGCAGCGCCAGGGCGCGGGCTTCCTCCCGCCGGCCCTTGTCGATCAGCCGGCGCATGGCATCGCCCAGCAGGCGCATCACCTCCTGCTCGCGGATCTGGCGGTCCAGGCCCAGTTCCTCGGCGCGGTCCCACAGCCGGGTCGCCAGCGCCACCCTGTTGCGCAGGAAGGCGTGATGGGCCACCCAGAAGAACCAGTGCACATTCTCCCGCCGCCGTGCCCGCAGCATCGCCGCCAGCGTCGCCATGTCGGAAGCCCCGATCAGGTCGAACACCTGGCGCAGGAAGGCCGTCTCGGTCAGCAACCAGATGGCGGCATGGCCGACAAAGGGCGTGCGCAGCCAGTGGATGCCGCCATCCGCCGCCAGCATATGGGCGTTCAGGCGGTCGTCCGGGTGATAGGGATCGGCCATCATGACGCCGAATTCGGGCGCATCGGCCGGGGTCAGCCGCATGCCGGCATGCAGCGCGCGGTCATGGAACTTGTGGAAGCGCTTGTCCTCCGGCAGGTCGGCCGGGCTGATGCTGGCCTGCGGGCAGACCCCCAGCGCGCGGGAGACGCCCAGCAGCCGGGCATATTTCAGCGCCGCATAGCCGCCCATGCTGTAGCCGTAGCAAAGCGCCGGCCGCCCCCCCAGCAGGGCGCGCACCGCCGGTGCCGCCTTCCGCATGGAGGCGGCGGGGAACCAGTTCTCCCGCTTGGCGACAAAGCCGATGGCATCCAGCCCCAGCTTGGTCGCCGGCTCCTGGCCCCAGATGGCATCGCCATCGGGGCGGAAGGTCAGGTCGGCGAAGGTGACCAGCGTCAGCGGCGCCGGCGCGGTGAGCCCGCCGGGCAGTTCCGCCCCCGCCTCCGCCCCCCGCGCCACGGCATCGCGGGCCACGGGGCGGTGGATGACAAGGATTTCCTCATCCTCGTAGAGGATGGCGCTGCCGGAAGCAGCCTCGGCCACCGGTATGCCCTGCGTCTCGCTCAATGCCCTGGCCTCGCTTCATCCGGCGTCATCAGCCGCAGCGACAGCGCATGCAACCCGCTGCCGAACTCGGCCTCCAGCACCTGGTGCACGGCGCGGGAGCGCGCGACGCGGCTCATGCCCGCGAAGGCCGGGCTGACCACCTGCACCGCATAATGCGTCTGCCCACCCGGCGCGGCGCCGGCATGGCCGGCGTGGCGGTGGCTGTCATCCTGGATCACGATCTCGGCAGAAGCGAAGGCATTGCTGAGCAAGTCGCGGATACGATCGGCACGGAGCGTCATGGGCCTCCCTTTTCCATGCCGGAGCAGCCCTGCCAAGCGAAAGCTGCGATATCTGCCGCCTTGCGGCGACATGCTTCCGCGATCATAACCCGTTAAATGGCCCGACGCGGCGAACGTCCCCGTTTCGACAAGTCCCTTCCTCCCTCCGGCCCGCCCTGCGACGCGCCGGGCTGCGAGGCCGTGGGAGAATTCCGTGCGCCGAGAGACCGCTCCCGGCTGCGCGACTATTACCATTTCTGCCTGGAGCATGTCCGCGCCTACAACCAGGCCTGGGACTATTACAAAGGCATGACGGCGGCGGAGATCGAGAACAATCTCCGTGATGATTCCGGCTGGCAGCGGCCCACTTGGCCGCTCGGACGTCTTGGAAACACCAAGCTCAATCCCGAAATCTTCCGTGACCCGCTGGGCCTGTTCGGCCAGGCGCCGCCGACGCCGCGCAAAAGCGCGAAGGAAGCGCCGCCCGAGCTGCGCGCGGCACTGGACCTCCTTGGCCTCGGCTGGCCACTGGAGGAAGCCACGCTGCGCGCCCGCTACAAGGAACTGGCCAAGCGCTACCACCCCGACAGCAATGGCGGGGACCGGTCCTTCGAGGACAAGATGAAGGACATCAACCGGGCCTATAGTCTGCTGCGCAAGCGGTTGGCTGCGGCCCATGACGCTGGCCCCCCTTCCCAAGAGGCATCCAGCAGGGCAGCCTGAAGCACGCCCCAAGCGACAAAGATCCGAGAGCAAGCCCGATGAGCCAGGTCGCCACCCTTACCGAAACCCGCAGCACCCCCGCGATCAACCTGCCCGATACCACGGTCAAGGTTCGCGAGGTCTTCGGAATCGACAGCGACCTGGAGGTGCCTGCCTTCTCCGTCGCCACCGAGCACGTGCCCGAGCAGGACCCCACCTACCAGTTCGACCGCGAGACGACGCTGGCGATTCTCGCCGGCTTCGCCTTCAACCGCCGTGTCATGGTCCAGGGCTACCACGGCACCGGCAAGTCCACGCATATCGAGCAGGTGGCCGCGCGCCTCAACTGGCCCTGCCTGCGCGTGAACCTGGACAGCCACATCAGCCGTATCGACCTGATCGGCAAGGACGCGATCGTCCTGAAGGATGGCAAGCAGGTCACGGAATTCCGCGAAGGCATCCTGCCCTGGGCCCTGCAGCGCCCCTGCGCCATGGTCTTCGACGAATACGATGCCGGCCGCCCGGACGTGATGTTCGTGATCCAGCGCGTGCTGGAGGTCGAGGGCAAGCTGACGCTGCTGGACCAGAACAAGGTCATCCGCCCGCATCCGGCCTTCCGCATCTTCGCCACGGCCAATACCGTGGGCCTGGGCGACACCACCGGCCTCTATCACGGCACGCAGCAGATCAACCAGGGTCAGATGGACCGCTGGAACATCGTGGCCACGCTGAACTACCTGCCGCATGCGCAGGAAAGCGCGATCGTCGCCGCCAAGCTCGGCATCAAGCCGGGCGATGCCGCGGCCAAGAAGCGCATCGACGCCATGGTGGCGCTGGCCGACCTGACGCGCGCGGGCTTCATCGCCGGCGATATCTCCACCGTCATGTCGCCGCGCACCGTCATCACCTGGGCGGAAAACACCCGCATCTTCGGCGATGTCGGCTTCGCCTTCCGCGTCACCTTCCTGAACAAGTGCGACGAGGCGGAGCGCGCCACCGTCGCCGAATACTACCAGCGCTGCTTCAACGAGGAGATCCCGACCGGCCTCCTCGCCCGCAAGGGCTGACCGGCGCCGGGGCCCTGTGCCCCGGTTTCCATCCAGACGGCAGCCGGAGAGAGAGCGATGAGCGGCAGCAAGGACCAGACGCGCCAGGAAGAATTCAAGCGCGCGACGGCAGGCGCTTTGCGCGCCATCGCCCGCAGTGCCGAGGTGCAGGTGGCCTATCAGCCCGGCCCCTCCGGCCTCGCGGGCAAGCGGGCACGGTTGCCGCTGCCGACACGCTCCCTCCCCCCCGCCGAGATGGCGCGGCTGCGCGGAGCGGCGGATGCCATCGCGCTGCGCCTGCGCCACCATGACGAGGCGGCCCATGCCGCCCGCACTCCGCCCCGGCGCGAGGCCAAGGAGGTCTTCGACGCGCTGGAGCAGGCGCGGGTGGAGGTGGTGGGCAGCCAGCACATGCCCGGCGTCGCCGCCAACCTCAATGCCAAGCTGGCCGAGCAATGCGAGGCCGAGGGCTACGACCGCATGACCCGCAAGGACCAGTTGCCGCTGACGGCGGCGCTGTCCCTGCTGGCGCGCGAACGCCTCTCCGGCGAGCCGGCCCCGGCCCCGGCGCAACGCATCCTGGAGATGTGGCGCGACACGCTGGGCGAGGCCGCGGATACCGCCCTGGCCGAGATGGCCGAGGCGCGGGACAACCAGGAAGACTTCGCCCGCGCCGCCCGCAAGCTGCTGACGGCGCTGGACCTGGCGGAAGCCGAGGTCGAGGCGGAATCGGA
The DNA here is from genome assembly GCF_014490445.1 of Pseudoroseomonas ludipueritiae. GTDB lineage: Bacteria > Pseudomonadota > Alphaproteobacteria > Acetobacterales > Acetobacteraceae > Pseudoroseomonas > Pseudoroseomonas ludipueritiae. The sequence continues at coordinate 17,707 of NZ_JACTUZ010000034.1, forward strand.
AGAAGAATCCGAAGGCGAGGATTCCGGCGAATCTTCCCCGCAGCAGGACAGTTCCACCGAGGGCGAGAGCCAGAGCCAGGAATCCGAATCCGCCATGGGCGCGCAGCCCGAGGCGATGCAGGGCGATGCCGCGGACGAGGAAGGCGAGACGCAGGAAGAGGAAGGCGTCGCCGCCGAGGGCGAGGACCGCCCGGGCGGGCCGCAGCAGCGCAAGGAAGTGGCGCCCAGCGACGATTCCTCCGTCTACCGCGCCTATACCAAGCAGTTCGACGAGGAGATCGAGGCCGAGGATCTGTGCGATGCCGAGGAACTGGCGCGGCTGCGCCAGCAGCTCGACCAGCAGCTCTCGCATCTCCAGGGCGTCGTCTCCAAGCTGGCCAACAGGTTGCAGCGGCGCCTGCTGGCGCAGCAGCAGCGCGCCTGGGAATTCGACCTGGAGGAAGGGATGCTCGATGCCGCGCGGCTCGCGCGCATCGTGGTCAACCCGATGCTCTCCCTTTCCTACAAGCGGGAGCGGGAGGCGGATTTCCGCGACACCGTGGTCACGCTGCTGATCGACAATTCCGGCTCCATGCGCGGCCGGCCGATCTCGGTGGCCGCGATGTGCTGCGACATCCTGGCCCGCACGCTGGAACGCTGCTCGGTGAAGGTGGAGATCCTGGGCTTCACCACGCGCGCCTGGAAGGGCGGCCAGAGCCGCGAGCGCTGGGTGCAGGAAGGCAAGCCGCGCAACCCCGGCCGCCTGAACGACCTGCGCCACGTCATCTACAAATCTGCCGACGCGCCCTGGCGCCGCGCCCGCAAGAACCTGGGCCTGATGCTGCGCGAGGGCCTGCTGAAGGAGAACATCGACGGCGAGGCGCTGGACTGGGCCTATCGCCGCCTGCTGGCGCGGCCGGAGAAGCGCCGCATCCTGATGGTGATCAGCGATGGCGCGCCGGTGGATGACAGCACCCTGTCGGTGAACCCCGGCAATTACCTGGAGCGGCACCTGCGCAAGGTGATCCACGATATCGAACACCGCGACATCGTGGAGCTGATCGCCATCGGCATCGGCCACGACGTGACGCGCTACTACCGCCGTGCCGTGACCATCGTGGATGCCGAGGAACTCGGTGGCACCATGATGAAGAAGCTGGCGGAGCTCTTCGACGAGGATGCCGCCGCCGCCTTCCAGCGTGCCGCCGCCGAGCGCGCCCCGGCCCTGATCTGACCGTGCCGATTGGCCGGCGCCGCCTGCTGGCGGCGCTGGGGGGCCTCGGGCTCCTGGCCGCCTGCGGCGCCGACGCGCCGCCGGCTACCCCCCTGCCCCCGCTCACCCTTCCTGCCAATACGCCCCTGGTCTCGCTGGGCGGCTTGCTGCTCGACCGCAAGGCCATGGGCTTCGGCGGCCTCTCCGGCCTGCATATCGACCCCGACCTGACGCTGACCGCCGTCAGCGACCTGGGCCGCTGGCTGCAGGCGCGGCTGGTGCTGGATGAGGAAGGCCGGCCCCAGGGGCTGGAGGCGCTGCGCAATGGCCGCCTTTCCGACGGCCTGCCGATCAGCCTGCCCGGCAAGCTCTCCCGCGATGCCGAATCCCTGGCGCGGCTGCCGGATGGCACCTGGCTGGTGGGCCTCGAGCGTTGGCACCGCATCCGTGCCTATGACCGCATCGATGGCTGGGGGAGGCCGGCGGAGATGCTGCCGGACCTGCGGCGGGCGCCATTGAACGGCGGGCTGGAGAGCCTGACGGTGCTGGCCGATGGCCGTTGGCTGGCGGTGGCCGAGGACCTGCGTGTGGGCGATGGCGGCCGCCTGCGCCGCGCCTGGGTCGGCCGCCCCGGCGCCTGGACACTGCTCTCCTATCGCCCCACCCCGGGCTATGTGCCCACCGATGCCGCGGCCCTGCCGGATGGCGGCGCGGTGCTGACGGAGCGCAGCTTCAGCCTGCTGGGCGGCTTCCATGGGCAATTGAAGCGCATACCGGCCGCGGCCCTGGCCGACCCCGCCCCCGGCGCCGTGCTGGAGCCCGAGACGCTGCTGGATGCCGCCACCCTGCCCACCGAGAACTGGGAAGGCACGGCCAGCTTCTCCTGGCGCGGCCGGCAGTTCCTGGCGCTGATGACCGACGACAACGAATTCTTCCTGCAGCAGGGCCTGCTGCTGCTCTTCGCCTTCCGCTAGAACAGATCCCGGTCGGGTGAAGATGCTCGCAAAGCCAGACCGCTCTAGGCCGGCAGCGGCTCCAGCACCCGGCTGCGCGGCAGGGTCAGCCAGGCACGGGCGCCGATGCCGGGCACGGCCTCTATGGTCAGGTCGCCGCCATGGGCGCGCATCAGGTCATGCGCCACCACCAGCCCCAGGCCCAGCCCACGGGTGCCGCGGCCCAGGGCCAGCCCGTTCAGATCCTCCGCCGCATGGCCGGCGCCGTCATCCTCCACCACGATGGCCACGCTTTCATCGGCCCGCACCAGCCGCATCTGCACCGAATCGCCATCCCCTGTCTGGCGCACCGCCCGGGCCAGCACCTGCCGCAGCGCACCACTCAATGCCCGCCGGTCGGCGCTGAGGGTCAGGCCACGCAGCTCCGGCGCCACCTGCCAGTGGCGGCGGCCGGGGGTCAGGGCCTGCACGATATGGCCGATCACCTCGTCCAGCACCGGGCCGAGGGGGGTGGCGTCCTCCTTCAGCACACGGGGGCCGGCGCCCTGGGCCAGCAGGTCGGAAACATCGGCGGAAAGCCCCATGAGGGCCCGTGCGCGGCCTTCCAACCCGGTGTCGCGCGCGGCGCCGGCGGTGGTGCATGGCGCGGTGGCATAGCCCAGCAGCGCAAGGCCATGGCCCTGCATCTCCTGCGCGAGCAGGCCCAGGTAGCGGCTGCGCGCTTCCAGCACCTGCTCAACGGCGCGGCTACGTTGCTCGGCGCGGCGGCGCTCCAGCACCGCCCCAAGGGCGAGAAGGGCCAAGGCCAGCATGCCCGCGCCGCTGAGCAGCAGGATCGGTAAGGAGGACTCCATGCCTTCATGCTGTGGGAGAAAGGTGAACGGAACCTTAACGCCAGGCTCGAAAATGAGACGCCGCAATCACGAAAAAGGGCGCTCCCGCATGGCGGAAGCGCCCTGATCTCGTCCTGCTGGAAGCAGGTTCAGGCGGCGGCAGCGGCGGCCGTGGCCTTCTTCGCCTGGGCGCGCTGGATGCGGCGCTTCAGGACCTGCGCCTCTTCCGGCAGGTTCCGGTTCGGCGTGCCGAGCAGGAAGGCGTCCAGGCCGCCATTGTGCTCGATCGTGCGGATACCGTTGGTGGAGAGACGGATCTGGATCGAGGTGCCCAGCACGTCGGAGAAGAAGGACGTCTCCTGCAGGTTCGGCAGGAAGCGGCGGCGCGTCTTGTTGTTGGCGTGGCTGACGTTGTTGCCAGCCTGGACGCCCTTACCGGTGATCGCGCAACGGCGAGCCATGGCAGTACCCTCTAAATTTCGGCAGGCTGGGCACGCACGGGCACCACTCGCCTTGATCGATGGAGAACAGGAGGCGGCGTATGGCCCGCCTGCCTCACTGAGTCAAGGATTCGGAAGCGCGGGCTTCAGCCGTTGCCGGCGGTCGGCGGGCTGGACTGGCGCAGTTCCTCCAGCTCCCCCGATTCGACCGAGGCCAGCGCGCTGCGCAGCACATTGGCGATGGCCTGGTCCTTCATGCTGCGGGCCATCAGCCCCAGCGCGCCGCCCAGCAGGGCGGAGGCCACCGAGATCGGCGCGATATTCTGCCCCACCATGTATTCGATGGCCTTGTCCACCACCGAACCGGCGTGGCTGAGGTCCTCGGGGGCCATTCCCTGCGGATCGAGTTGCATGCTGTGCCCTCCTGGATACCCGGCGTCACATAGTCAGTGCGGGGCGGATGCGAAAGACCCGAAGGTGCGGCTTATCGACCTTCATGGCGCGACGCCCGCCTCCCGCGCCGCCTCCTGCGCGGCGGCGGCGGCCTCGGCGGCGGCCACGGCCTCGGACTGGCGGCGCCACATCTGGGCATAGAGCCCGTCCTGCGCCATCAGCGCCATGTGGCTGCCGCGCTCCGCGATGCGGCCCTCGGCCAGCACGATGATCTCATCCGCCTCCACCACGGTGGAGAGCCGGTGCGCGATGACCAGCGTGGTGCGCCCGGCCGAGACGCCGCGCAGCGCCGCCTGGATCTCCTGCTCCGTGCGGGTATCCAGCGCGCTGGTGGCTTCGTCCAGGATCAGGATGCGCGGGTCCTTCAGGATGGTGCGGGCGATGGCCACGCGCTGCTTCTCGCCGCCCGAGAGCTTCAGCCCGCGTTCGCCCACGCGGGTGTTGTAGCCATCCGGCAGGCGCAGCACGAAGTCATGCACCTGCGCCAGCTTCGCCGCTTGCTCGATCTCGGCATCGGTGGCGCCAGGGCGGCCATAGGCGATGTTGTAGCGGATGGTGTCGTTGAACAGCACGGTGTCCTGCGGCACCACGCCGATGGCGGCGCGCAGGCTGTCCTGCGTCACGCTGCGGATGTCATGGCCATCGATGCGGATGGAGCCGCCCTGCGCGTCATAGAAGCGGAACAGCAGGCGGGAGATGGTGGACTTCCCCGCCCCCGTCGGACCCACGATGGCTAGCGTCTTGCCGGGCGGCACGCTGACGGAGACACCCTTCAGGATGATGCGGTCGGGCCGGTAGCCGAAGCGGACGTTGTCCAGTTCCAGCGCGCCGGGGCCGGGCGGCAGGGGCTTGGCGCCAGGGGCATCGGCGACCTCGCGCTCCTCCCGCATCAGGGTGAACATGGCTTCCATGTCCGTCAGGCCCTGCTTCAACTCGCGGTACACGAAGCCGAGGAAGTTCAGCGGCAGGTAGAGCTGGATCAGGTAGGTATTCACCAGCACGAAGTCGCCCACCGTCATGCTGCCGTTCTGCACGCCGCGCGCGGCCATCAGCATCACCGCCGTCAGGCCCAGCGCGATGATCGCGGCCTGGCCCATGTTCAGGTAGTTCAGCGTGACCTCGGAGCGGATATAGGCGCCCTCGTAGCGCGCCAGAGAGGCGTCGTAGCGGCGCTCCTCATGCTTCTCGTTGCCGAAATACTTCACCGTCTCGTAGTTCAGCAGGCTGTCGACGGCCTTGGTATTGGCATCCTGGTCCATCTCGTTCATCGCGCGCCGGAAGCGTAGCCGCCAGTCGGTGAAGACCAGCGTGAAGGCGATGTAGAGCCCGATGGTGACCAGCGTGACCACGGCGAAGGACCAGTCGAACATCCCCCAGAGGATGAAGGCGACCATCAGCACCTCGAGCAGCGTCGGGATGATGCTGAAGACCATGTAGTCCAGCACGAAGTTGATGCCCTTGGTGCCGCGCTCGATCAGGCGCGACAACCCGCCGGTCTGCCGGTCCAGGTGGAAGCGCAGCGAGAGCGCGTGCAGGTGATGGAAGACCTGCAAGGCGATGACGCGCGCCGCCCGCGCCTGCACCCGCACGAAAACCGCGTCCCGCAGTTCCGCGAACCAGGAGGAGGCGACGCGCAGCAGGCCGTAGCCCAGCACCAGCGCGATAGGGATGGCCACCATGGCGGCGGCACCCTGCTTCGGCGTCAGGGCATCCACGGCGCGGGCATAGACGATGGGCACCAGCACATTGGCGCCCTTGGCCAGCAGCATCAGCACCAGGGCGATGACGACGCGCGCCTTCAGCCCGCCCTCGCCCTTGGGCCAGAGATAGGGAGCAAGGGTGCGCAAAGTTGAAGCATGGCCGCGCGCGGTGGCGGGCGCGGCTTTGGTCTCGGGGGGCAAAGGGGAATACTCCGGGAAGTAGTCGTTGCCCGTTACATGGCGGCGGCGGTGGAGGCTGACAATGCATGGCGGTCCGGAACCCGGACCATTGCCGCCGCCGCGCCGCCGCGCCAGAAACCAGGGCCATGGAACCTGCTGCCACCCCCACCGGCTTCATGCGGCACATCGAGGCCTGCAACAATCTCCACTCCCCGGCGGGGCTGATCCCCTTCCGCATCGGGGGAGAGCAGGTGGGCTGGCTGCAGCCGGACCTGGCGCGCTGGCTGGCCTACCGGCCGCAGCATTTCCATTTCGACGCGGCGGGCGTGTCGCTCTCGGCCGGGCTGCGCGGCATCGCGCGGCGGGATGCCGCCCTGGCCGATGCCGTGAAGGGATTGGCCAAGGCCGGCCACCTGCGGGTGCGGGAAGAGCCCTTTGATGTGCGCGCGACGCCCGAAGGCCCGGTGCTGGCGCGGCTGGACCGCGGCGCCATCCCCGCCTTCGGCATCCAGGCCCAGGGGGTACACCTGAACGGGCTGGTGCGGCGGCCGGAGGGGCTGCACATCTGGCTCGGCTTCCGCTCCCGCACCAAGGCGGTGGCGCCGGGGCAATGGGACAACATCGTCGCCGGCGGCACGCCGGCCGGGCTGGACGCGGTGGAGACCCTGGCCAAGGAGGCCGGCGAGGAAGCGGGCCTGCCGCCGGAGATGGTGGCCCAGGCGCGGCGGGTGGCGCGGATCTCCTACAACATGCAGCAGCCGGATGGCGGGCTGCGCCGCGACATCCTGCATGTCTTCGACCTGGAGCTGCCGGAGGACTTCACCCCCACCCCGCATGACGACGAGGTGGAGCATTTCGAACTCTGGCCCGCCCAGCGGGTGCTGGAACTGGTGCGGGACACCGACACGGTGAAGTTCAACGTCAACCTGGTGCTGATCGACCTCTTCCTGCGCGAAGGGCTGATCGACCCCAATGGCGCCGAGGGCCGGGCGCTGGCCGCTGGCCTGCGGGACTGAAGCGGGGCGCCGGCCGCCCCTGCGCGATGAAAGCGGCCGCCATTCATCGATCATGATGATGTTTTTCCAGGCTGGAATTTTCACTCTGAAGGCGAAAACACAGCCCCGGCCTCTTCCGAAGCCCCAAGGGTGATCGGCAAATTTATGGCCCAGCCTTAGATTGCTGAGTCGAAATATTTTACGCCGCACGATCCCTTGAGGAATATGGATAAATAAGCTTTTGATTTAATTCGTATTTTTCTTTGGCATCGGTATTGCAAGAGATCTCGCGGGGCACGTGCCCCTAAGCCGCAGTGTGGAGATCACCGATGACATCATTCAAATGGCTTGGTACGGCGATCCTCGCCGGCTTTGCCTGCCTCAGCATCTCGGCCGCCCAGGCCGCCCCCGTCGTCTCGAACCCGACCTTCACCGCCGGGGCCCTGACCTTCGACACCTTCACCGTGTCCGTGACGAGCTTCGGGCAGGCCTTCCCGAACGCGGATGACCAGGTCAACGTCAACCTGATCCCCGGCAATCCCAGCCCGGGGCTGGAGTTCTCGAGCGGCTTCATCGCCCAGAACAACGGCTTCAGCGATGCGGCGATCTCCTACGTCGTCCGCGGCGCCACGGCGGTGAGCTCCGTCGGCCTCTCCTTCGATGGCAGCTTCCTCGGCCAGGCGATCGCCTCCGTGACGGAAACCATCTGGGCTGACGCCGCGCGGACGATCATGATCGGCCAGGCCTATGTTTCCTGCGCGATCGCCGGCTGCAGCCTGTCCGATGTCGTGACGCTGAGCGGTTCCTACGAGACGCTCTACATCACCAAGGACATCAACGTGAGCGCCTTCGTGCAGGGCGACCGCGCGCAGACCAGCATCATCAACCAGACCTTCAACCCCACCCCGGTTCCGGAGCCCGCGACCCTCGCGCTCTTCGGCACGGGCCTGGCGGCCCTGGGCCTGGTGCGCCGGAAGCGCAGCAAGGCCGCCTAAAGGCCAGCGACCAGCAACTGAAAAGGGCCGGACCCGCATGGGTCCGGCCCTTCCTTTATGGCGGCGCCTCAGCGCAGCGGCGTGGACTGCACCCCGCCCTGGCTGGCCTGGGGCTGGTAGGTCGGCATGGCCTCACCCTGCGGCTGGGCGGGCTGCGGCGGCACGGCGCCCTGCGCGGGCGGGCCGAAGCGCATCAGCATGCCACGCAGCGGATCGGCGCCCGGATTATGCGCGGCCATGTCGATCACGATCTGCCTCGCCGAATAGCCCTGGCCATAATAAGCGCGGTTCGACTCGCTGCGGTTGCTCATCAGGGAGCCGTCCAGCGATAGGCCAGCGTAAAGGCCGCGGCTTCTGGCGACCGTGACGATATCGGCACCCACCGCCGCCGTGGTGGAGCCGGCGATGCCGCCGCCGATGGTCGCCACCGCGACCGAGGCATCGGCGCCGATCTTGAACTGGCTGTCCAGCAGCGCGCCCAGGCCCTTGTTGGTCAGGATCATCATCATGACCTGCGCGTCCTGCACGCCGATCTGGAAGCCGATGGAACCCGCGCCCAGCGTATAGAAGGCCGGCGAGGACCAGGACCCTCCCCCGTCCCGTGCCAGCAGCACGCAATCGCCGCCCTGGCCGCCCAGGATGAAGCCGGCACGGAAGATGCGCGGGCAGACCATCACGGCCCGGGCCCGGCGCAGCAGGCTCTGCGCATCGGTCTGCGGCCCTTCGGAGCCGCTGAGCATTTCCTGCACCGTCAGGGTGGCGCGATCCACCAGCACCTGCTCCTCACCCTGGGCGGTGCCGGCGCAGGCAGGCAGTACCAGTGCCAGGGCCATCACGGCCCCCCGGGCTTTCAGGGAGATAGAGCGCTGCATGAAAGACCTCCGCCAAACCTTTGGCATGACATGGACTTCCAGCGCGGGCGTGGCAAGCCAAACTTGCGCCAACACCGCTCAGGGCAGGCTCAGCGGCGGCTCCTCGTTCACCGAAACCACGCGCCAGTCGCCCTGGTGCCATTCCAGCCGCGTCAGCGACAGGTTCTTGACCGAGAACTGGAAAGCCTGGTGCGGGTCCAGCCGCAAGGCATAGGCCAGCGCGGCGCGGATGGAGCCGCCATGGGCAATCACCACCACATCCTGCCCCGGCATCTGCTCCACCATATCCTCCAGCGCCGGGCCGACGCGGCCGATCACATCGGACAGCGCCTCTCCGCCGGGCGGCCGCTCATCGGCGGCATGGGGCCAGAAGGGATGCGGCGGGGCGGTCAGGCGGGCGGTGAATTCCTCATGCGTGATACCCTGCCATTCCCCCAGGTGCTGCTCCACGAAGCGCGGCTCCACCTCCGGCTCCACCATGCGGTAGCCGGCGGCGAAGATGGCGGCGGCGGTGGAGCGGGTGCGCGCCAACGGCGTGGTGAACCAGCGCGCGCCTTCCGGCAGGCGCGCGGCCAGCCACTGATAGGCGGCGCTGTCCTGCGCCAGGGCCATGGCGCAGATGGATACATCCATGTCGCCATACATCACGGTTCTCGCCGAAGGCTCGACGATGGCGTGGCGGATCAGAAAGAAGCGGGTCGGGTTCACGCCAGGTCTTTAAGCCCTCCGCCCCGGCGGGGAAATGCGGGCGCGGATGAATTCGCCGCGCCTGCCGTCCGGTTCACCCTTTGTTCAAGGAAGGCCCGGCAGGATGCGCGCCGCGGCCCCCTTGCCCTCAAAAGGACGGCAGGCCCCGCGCAACAGCCCCGGCACGCGGGGCCAGGAGGAGGCCAGAATGTCCCTTGCCGCATCTTCCCCCGCAGGTCGGGAGGCGGCCCTGAGCCTCGCGCTCTGGCCGGAGCCGGAGCCCGAGCCGGACTGGGTTTCCGAGATCAGCATGGCCCTGCCGCCGCTGCCCGAGTCGCTGCCGCCGGTAACCTTCTCCCTGCCTCCCGGCAGCGGCGATCCCTATGAGCGGCTGCTGGCGGCGCTGTCCGGCCGGGACGGCAGGGCGGATTCCATCTGGTTCGGCTGACCCGCCCCCTTCCAAGGGGGACGTGCGGCGGCGCCGTGAATCTGCTGAGTTGCGCCGCATGTCCTTCTCTCCCCCGCTCCAGCCGGCCCCGGGCCGCCTGCCGCCCGGTCTCCGCGTCTATGCCATTGGCGACGTGCATGGCCGCGATGACCTGCTGGCCCGGCTCCATGCCGCCATCGCGGCGGACTGGGCGGCGGCGCCAGCCGCGCGGGCGGCGGTGGTGCATCTGGGCGATTATGTGGACCGCGGGCCGGACAGCCCTGGCGTGCTGCGCCGCATCGCCGGTCCGCCCCCCATCCCGGGCGCCGAGTCGGTCACGCTGCGCGGCAATCATGAGGCTCTGATGCTGGATGCCCTGGCCCCCGGTGCCTCGGCCCAGGCGCAGTTCCTGTGGCAGGTCAATGGCGGCCAGGCCACGCTCACCGCCTATCGCGGCCATGTGCCGGAGCGGGACCGCGAGATCCTGCGCGGCCTCGCCCTGTCCTGGCGCGCGGGCGATTACTTCTTTGTCCATGCCGGCATCGACCCTCGTAAGCCGCTGGAAGCGCAGGCGGAGGCCGACCTGATCTGGGTGCGCGAGCCCTTTCTCTCCTGGCCCCGGCCGCTCGGCGTGGTGGTGGTGCATGGCCATACGCCGGCGCCCTGGCCGGAGATCAGGCCCCACCGCATCGGCATCGACACGGGCGCGGTGGGGGGCGGCGCGCTGACCTGCCTTGTGCTGGAGGAAAGCGGTCTGCGCTTTCTTTCGGCCTCCTGAAGGCATCTGCGTTACGCCATCCGCATGAGGCTGTCTTGCGCCTCAGGCCGGGGCTGCGCTAGGCCCATGGCAATGCAAGGCCCCTTGCCCCCCGCGGACCCGGCGAATCCGGTGGATCGCACGCCCAATTCCGTCACCGACACGCCCGGCCCCGATCTGGCCGAGGCGGTGCGGCAGCTCAAGCGTGCCTCTGTGCTGGTGGTGGGCGATGCCATGCTCGACCGCTACGTCTATGGCCAGATCAAGCGCATCTCGCCCGAGGCCCCGGTGCCGATCCTGGGTGTGGAGCGCGAGGTGGCCATGCCCGGCGGCGCCGGCAATGTGGTGCGCAACCTGACGGCGCTGGGCGCGGCGGTGGCCTTTCTCTCCGTGGTGGGCGACGACCAGGCGGGCAGCGACCTGACCGGGCTGATCGGCGGCCAGCCGGGCGTCGAGCCCTGGCTGCTGGTGCAGGGCGGCCGCGCCACCACCACCAAGACACGCTTCATCGCCAGCGGCCAGCAGGTCATGCGGGCCGACCACGAGATCGCCCGCCCGATCCATGAGCGGCTGGCGGACCGTCTTGTGCGCATCGCCGCCGATACGGTCGCCGCCACCAGCGTCATGGTGCTGTCGGACTACAACAAGGGCGTGCTGTCCAACGACGTGCCGGCGCGGCTGATCGCCGCCGCCCGCGCCGCTGGCCGCCGCGTGGTGGTGGACCCCAAGGGGCACGATTATTCCCGCTACGCGGGTGCCGACATCATCACCCCCAACCGGGCCGAGCTTGCCCTGGCCACCGGCCTGCCGGTGGAGACGGAGGAGGAGATCGTCGCCGCCGCCCGTGCGCTGCGCGAGGCCCATGGCTTCGGCGCCGTGCTGGTGACGCGCAGCGAGGACGGCATGACGCTGCTGGACGGCGACACGCTGCACCATTTCCCGGCCGAGGCGCCGGAGGTGCATGATGTCTCCGGCGCGGGCGATACCGTGGTGGCGGTGCTGGCGGCGGGCGTCGCCTCCGGCCTGCCGCTGCCGGTCGCGGCGCGGCTGGCGAATATCGCGGGCGGGCTGGTGGTCGGCAAGGTGGGCACGGCCGTTGCGCGGGAGAACGACCTGCTGGAGGCGCTGACGCCCGAGCGCGGCACGCTGCGCAAGGTGATGCGCCGCGCTTCCGCCGCCGAGCAGGTGGAGCGCTGGCGCCAGCGCGGCTGGCGCGTCGGCTTCACCAATGGCTGCTTCGACCTGCTGCATCCGGGCCATGTGCATCTGCTGGAACAGGCGCGAAGCTGGTGCGACCGGCTGGTGGTCGGCCTGAACGCCGATTCCTCCGTGAAGCGGCTGAAGGGCCCGAGCCGCCCGATCCAGCAGGAAGCGGCGCGGGCCGCCGTGCTGGCCTCCCTCTCCACCGTCGACCTGGTCACCATCTTCGAGGAAGACACGCCGGTGGAGCTGATCCGCCTGCTGCGCCCGGATGTGCTGGTGAAGGGCGCCGATTATACCGTGGCCCAGGTGGTGGGCGGCGAGCTGGTGCAGGAATGGGGCGGCGTGGTGAAGCTGGCGGAGCTGCTGCCGGGCAATTCCACCACCGCCACCGTGGCCCGCATCCGCGGCTGAGGCAGGACGGCACCGGGTGCCATGAACTGGCGCGACCTGTTCAACACCGGGCGCTTCCCGGACCGGCCGGCGCGGGACGACCCCGCGCGCAACCCCTTCCAGATCGACCAGGACCGCATCGTCTTCTCCCGCCCCTTCCGGCGGCTGCAGCAGAAGACGCAGGTGCATACCATGATCGGCAACGCCCATGTGCGGAACCGGCTGGTGCATACGCTGGAAGTGGCCTCCATCGGCCGCTCCATCGGCTTCGGCGTCGGCGCGGCGCTGCGGCAGGATCTCGCCGCCGCCGGGCGCACGCCGGACGACCTGGGCTACCTCGTGCAGGCGGTCTGCCTGGCGCATGACATCGGCAACCCGCCCTTCGGCCATGCCGGGGAAGAGGTGATCGCCCATTTCATGCAGGACTGGCTGGCCGGACCCGGCGCGAAAAGCGGCCTGGAGCTGGATGCCGACCTCGGCTTCTTCGACGGCAATGCCCAGGGCTTCCGCATCCTCACCCGCTCGGACGGCTACCGGGAGCGCGGCGGGCTGCGGCTGACCTTCGCCAGCCTTGGCGCCTTCATCAAATATCCCTGGTCCGCTTCCGACCCTCGTGCCGCGCGGCGCGGCATGCCGGGGGTGAAGTTCAACCATTTCGCCACCGAGGCCGAAGCCTTCGGCACCGTGCTGCGGGAATGCGGCATGGCCGGCCCCCTGCCCCGCCACCCGGCTGTCTGGCTGATGGAAGCGGCGGACGACATCACCTACGGCCTCGCCGATATGGAAGACGCGGTGGAGCTGGAGATCGTGCCCTTCCGCACCTATCGCGACCTGGTCATGCCGCTGACCGACATCACCGAGGCGCGGCTGGCCGAGGAAGAGGGCATCCCGCAGAAGATCGCGCTGCTGCGCTCGGCGGCGGCGGGGCGCCTAATCGTCGCCGCCGTCGAGGCCTTCTGCCAGCGGCAGGCGGATTTCCTGGCCGGCCAGCCGCTGCGCGGTGCCAAGGGCCTGACAGACCTCCTGCCGCCGGAACTGGCGGAGCCTTTCCGGGCCCTGGCCCAGGCCAATAGCGACACGCTCTACATGCATCCGCGCAAGGTGCAGTTCGAAATCGGCGCGCGGGACGTGCTGGAAAAGACGCTGGGCGTTTTCCTGGAAGCCAGCCTCGCCTTCGTGCAGGCGGGCGGCAGCGAGGAACGCCTGCCGCTGCGCGCGCAGCAGGCGCTGGTGCTGATGCAGGACTACCGCCCCCGTCCCGGCTTCTCCGCCAGCGAGACGCTGCGCTGCGCCATCGACTTCGTGGCGGGCATGACGGACGACTATGCCGCCAATCTGGCGGCGCGGCTGCGCGGCCTTTAGCGCCCCACCGGCTCCATGCTCACCGCCGGCGCCGGGACGGGCGCGCGGGCTGGCACCGGCTGGCGCAGGCAGCCGCGCACGATGGGGGCGCAGACGCCGTTCTCGCCGCCCCGGTCGTCATTGTCGCCGGTATAGTTCAACCCGATCACGCGCCCCTCCGCCACGCGGAACAGCGCGTGGCAATAGCTGCCGCTGCCGGCCAGGTTGAAGCCGCCCACCAGCGGCAGCGTGACATTCACCCCGCCGATATTGCCGTTCTTCTGCTCGTAGGACAGCAGCTCCGTCCCGTCCTCCAGTTGCTTGGTGCGGGTCGGGATGCCGGCGCAGGCCTGGAGGTCGTCGGTCCGCATCCCCACCAGCTTCTGCTGCGCTTCCTCGGCGACGCGGGAACCGGCGGTGCCGCAGGCGGTGAGGGCCAGGAACAGGAACGGAGTCAGGCAGGCAAAACGCATCGTCTCTCCTTCGGCGAAAGGGCTCGCAGGCGGCAGGTGGGGCCTTGGGTGTCCCGGTTGAACCCCGGCGCGCGATCCTGCTTGACGCCGGGGCGGCGGAGGTTCATCAGCCCCGGCATGCGGCAAGGGCAGGCTCCCGCCTGCCGGCGCCGCTTTCCAGGAACCCCAAGCATCATGCCAAGCGACAGTCCAGGCGACAGTTACAGTCGATTGTCCAAGCCGCTCGCGGCCGTCGCGGACTGATCCGGCAGGGTCGGCTCACCGCGCGCCGCGCCAGCGGCGGGACGCAACAGGTGAGCCATGCACGACCTCATCACCCCCGCCGCGCCCGGGCCCGGCGGCGACACTTATTCCCTGGCCACACTGCATGTGGCCGACCTGGTGGAATACCTCAACGACCTGCCGGAAGCGGTGGCGGCGGAAACGCTGGCGCGGCTGCCGCTGGAGCGCGCCACCGAGGTTTTCGACCGGCCCGAGCTGAACCGCAGCGGCGAGCTGTTGCAGGCCCTGCCCGCGGCCCTCAGCGCCAGTATCCTCATCGAGATGTCGGCCGACCGCGCCGCCGATGTGCTGCGGCTGCTGGACCGCGCCTCGCAGGCCCGGCTGCTGGCGCCGCTGGAGCCGGAGCCCGCCGGCACGCTGCGCCGCCTGCTCTCCTACCCCGAGCACAGCGCCGGCAGCCTGATGACCACCGAGCTGGTTTCCCTTCCCGCCACCGCCACGGTGGCCGAGGCGCTGCGCCATATCCGCGAGGTCGAGCGGACGCGGGAGACGGTTTATGCCATCTACCTGCTGGACCCGCGCACGCGGGTGCTGCTGCGCACCATCTCGCTCCGCCGCCTGATCACCGGGGAGCCGGAGCAGAAGGTCATGGACCTCGCCCTGGCGCGGGAGCCGGTGACGGTGACGCCCGAGACCGACCGGCGCGAGGTGGCGCGGCTCTTCGCCCGGCACGATCTGCTGGCGGTGCCGGTGGTGGATGCGCGCCGGCAGGTGCTGGGCATCGTCACCGTGGACGACGTGATCGACGCCATGGTGGAACAGGGCACCGAGGAAGCGCACCGCTTCGGCGGGCTGGAGGCGGTGGACAAGCCCTACCTGCGCCTGGGCTTCGGGCAGATGCTGCGCTCCCGCGCCGGCTGGCTCTGCGTGCTGTTCCTGGGGGAGATGCTGACGGCCAGCGCCATGCAGCATTTCGAGGCGGAGCTGGAGAAGGCCATCGTCCTCACGCTCTTCATTCCGCTCATCATGTCCTCGGGCGGCAATTCGGGCTCCCAGGCCACCTCGCTCATTATCCGCGCCCTGGCGCTGGGGCAGGTGCGGCTGCGGGACTGGTGGCGCGTGGCGATGCGGGAGGTACCGACCGGGCTGGCGCTGGGGGGTATCCTGGGGCTGCTCGGCATCGGGCGCATCGCGCTCTGGCAGCAGCTTGGCATCTACGACTATGGCGAGCACTGGGCGCTGGTGGCGCTGACGGTGGGGCTGGGGCTGCTGGGCATCGTGCTCTTCGGCTCGCTCACCGGTTCCATGCTGCCCTTCGCGCTGCAAAGGCTGGGCTTCGACCCCGCCAGCGCCTCCGCCCCCTTTGTCGCCACGCTGGTCGATGTGACGGGGCTGGTGATCTATTTCAGCGTGGCGCTGATGGTGTTGCGGGGAACACTGCTCTAGCCGGCGCCCCGCCATCACGTTCCGGGTCCAGTTTGTGCCATGCTGGAACGGAGCGATCCGGAGATGCCGACGATGCGCCGCTACCTCCTTCTTGGCTGGGTGATCGCGGGGCTGGCCATGGGCGGCGTGCTGGCCCTGATGGGCGGCCACCGCACAGCGGCCTGGGTCTGGTCGGCGGCCGCCGCCCCGGTGGCGCTGCATGTCGGCCTCAACCTCCTGCGCTCACTGACGGGCGGCCGGCTGGGCGTCGACGTGATCGCCTTCGCCGCCATTCTGGGCGCCGTGGCCCTGGGCGAGGCGGCGGCGGCGGCCGTTATCGCCCTGATGGTATCGGGCGGGGAGGCGCTGGAAGCCTGGGCGGAAGGCCGCGCCACACGGGCCTTGACCGACCTGATGGCACGCGCCCCGCGCCGCGCCGCGCGCCTCAGCGGCGATGCGGTCGAGGAGATCGATGTCTCCGCCATCCGCCCTGGCGACCTGCTGCTGATCCGGCCGGGCGATACCCTGCCCGCCGACGGCCTGCTGGTGGATGCCGTGGCCATCCTGAACGAGAGCATGCTGACCGGCGAGCCCCTGCCCGTGGAGATCCGCCAGGGCGGCCGGCTCCGCAGTGGCGGGGTCAACGCGGGCGGCGCCTTCAGGCTGCGGGCCGAGCGGGAGGCGGCGGCCAGTTCCTACGCCGCCATCCTGCGCCTCACCGAGGAAGCGGCGGCCGCGCGCGCGCCGCTCACCCGGCTGGCGGACCAATGGGCCCTGGGCTTCGTGGCCTTCACCGCCGCGCTGTCCTCCGCGGCCTGGGCCCTGACCGGCGACCCGGTGCGGGCGCTCGCGGTGCTGGTGGTGGCCACCCCCTGCCCGCTGATCCTGGCCGCCCCCG
>NZ_JACTUZ010000340.1 GCF_014490445.1 Pseudoroseomonas ludipueritiae
GGAATATTCACCTGATTTCCATCGGCTACGGCTGTCGCCCTCGCCTTAGGGACCGGCTCACCCTGCGCGGATTGGCCTTGCGCAGGAACCCTTGGACTTTCGGCGAGAGGGGTTCTCACCCTCTTTGTCGCTACTCATGTCCGCATTCGCACTTCCGATACCTCCAGGAGCCCTCACGGGTCTCCCTTCGCAGGCTTACGGAACGCTCCGCTACCACGCGTTATTGCTAACGCATCCACAGCTTCGGCACGTGGCTTGAGCCCCGTTACATTTTCGCCGCAAAACAGCTATTAGACCAGTGAGCTATTACGCTTTCTTTAAAGGATGGCTGCTTCTAAGCCAACCTCCTGGTTGTTTTGGCCGTCTCACATGCTTTCCCACTTAGCCACGATTTGGGGGCCTTAGCTGGTGGTCTGGGCTGTTTCCCTCTCGACAATGGACCTTAGCACCCACTGTCTGTCTGCCGCCCTGTACTCACCGGCATTCGGAGTTCGGTAGGGTTTGGTAGGACTTTGGGTCCCCCTAGCCCTTCCGGTGCTCTACCTCCGGCGGTAATCGAACGACGATCTACCTCAATAGATTTCGCGGAGAACCAGCTATTTCCGAGTTTGATTGGCCTTTCACCCCTAGCCACAGCTCATCCCCGACTTTTTCAACAGGCGTGGGTTCGGCCCTCCAGTGGGTGTTACCCCACCTTCAGCCTGGCCATGGCTAGATCACTCGGTTTCGGGTCTTCTGCCAGCAACTCAGCGCCCTGTTCGGACTCGCTTTCGCTGCGCCTACACCTAACGGCTTAAGCTTGCTGCAAACAGAAACTCGCGGACCCATTATACAAAAGGTACGCCGTCACCCTTGCGGGCTCCGACTGCTTGTAGGCGCTCGGTTTCAGGTCTCTTTCACTCCCCTTGTCGGGGTGCTTTTCACCTTTCCCTCACGGTACTTGTGCACTATCGGTCACCAAGGAGTATTTAGGCTTAGAGGGTGGTCCCCCTACGTTCAGACAGGGTTTCACGTGCCCCGCCCTACTCAAGAACCCATGTGTGCCTTTCGCCTACGGGGCTATCACCCACTGTGGCAAACCTTTCCAGGTTCTTCAGCTGAACACACACAGGCCACTGGCCTGGTCCCCTTTCGCTCGCCACTACTCGGGGAATCTCTGTTGATGTCTTTTCCTCCGGCTACTGAGATGTTTCAGTTCACCGGGTTCGCCTCCATGGCCTATGAATTCAGCCAGGGATCTCCATAAAGGAGGGG
>NZ_JACTUZ010000341.1 GCF_014490445.1 Pseudoroseomonas ludipueritiae
CGCCCAGCCCCGGCAGCCGCCAGCAGGCGCCGCAGGCCCGTGGGGTCCTCGCGCCGGCCTGAAGCGGGATAGCCCAGGGTATGGGCGGCCAGGTTGGTGCGGCCGGCGGGCAGGGGGGCGATAGCGGGCATCGGCCCGGCCCAGGCTTGGGGCAGGGCGCTCAGCACCTCGCGCAGCGTGCCGTCGCCGCCATGCACCGCCACCACCTCCACGCCATCCGCCGCGAATTGCGCCAGGGCGGCGCCCAGGGCCTCCCGGCTTTCGGGCGCGGCATGGGGCAGGCGGGCGGCGGCCTCGGCCAGCCCTGCCTGCCCGGCATGGTGGCTGCTGCTGCGCGGGTTGCTGATGATGCCGATGCGCGGTGCCATCAGGCATCCAGCCAGGAGCGCAGCGGCCCGTGGCGGCGGGCCATGGCGGCCTGGATGGTGACCACCAACTGCTCGACGCAGCAAAGCGCCGTCCAGGCCGCGACCAGCAGGATGCCAATATCGGGCCGGCCGACCAGCGCCAGCGGAGTCAGCAGGATCAGGTTGGGGTTCCGCCGCGCCAGGATCAACCGGAAGAAGCTGTCGAAGCGCCGCCAGACATGGATATGCATGCCGAAGGCGCGGATGAAGATGCCTTCCTGAATGCGTTGCAGCACATAGCCGCCGAAGATGATGCTGCCTACCAGCCAGGGGTCGGCCAACGGCAGCCCGGCGGCGGCGCAGCCGGCGATCCAGGCCAGCCACCAGAAGGGCGGGTGGATCAGGTCCGTCAGATGGTCGAAGTAATTGCCGAACTTGGTGGAAGTCAGCGTCACCCGCGCCAGTTTGCCGTCCACGGTGTCGAGGAAGGTCATCAGCCAGCCGGCGATCAGCCCGGGGATGAAGTCGCCCTGGTAGAACCACCACATCGCCGCGAAGACCAGCAGCAGGCTGAAGCCGGTCACCTGATTGGGCGTGATGCCCAGCGCGGCGCAGGCGCGGGTGACATGGAAGGCCGGCACCGGCCACCAGTACTTGGTCACCACATCCGTCACGCCCTTGTAGGCGCCGCCGAACATCCGCCATTCCACCGCCCGGCGGCTTTCCGCCGTCAGCTCCAGCACATAGGCGGAGCCGCGCTTGCGCAGCGCCTGGTCATAGGCGCCCACCATCTCGGCCGGAGCGGCGGCGGCGAGGCCGGCGAAGGCCGGGTCCGTGGCGGGGGCGCCGGCCAGCAGCGCCTGGGCCACGGCCTCAGCCTGGGTGGCACCCGCCCC
>NZ_JACTUZ010000342.1 GCF_014490445.1 Pseudoroseomonas ludipueritiae
CGCACCGCCAGCTCGGCCTCGGCGCGGCTGCGGGCGGCCTCGTCGCCCGGGCTGGTGGCCAGCAGAATGGCGGCGCGGGTGCGATGGGCGGCATCGGTCAGGCCCGCCAGCAGGCGCAGGCCTGCCGCCGCCTGGGCGCCCCGCTGCTCGCTGGCCTGTTGCAGGCTGGCCAGGCGGTCCAGCGCGAGGCCGCCAAGGCCGGCGAAGCCCAGCAACAGAAGGGTCAGGGCGGCAGCGATGCGGCTCCGCAGGGTCATGGTACGGCGTTCTCCGGCATTGGACCTGGCCGGCATGCTGGCAGGAAGGCGTAAAGATTCGGTTTCGCCACCACCCCTTGTCCTGCCCCGCTGAGGCACAGGCACTTACCCTTCGTTCACGCCCGGGCACCCAGAAGAACCGCTTCGCAGCGGCAAAAGGGCGGGGCGATGGCCAAAATGGTTGTCACGGGCACGGTGCCCGACACCATCCTGGAGGACGGCCGGGAAGGCGACTGGGTGGCGATCCTGGCCCTCCCGGGCGCCGCCGGTGCGCTGGACGTGGCGCTCACCGGGGATGGCGCGGCGTGGTTCACCGCCACGCTGGATGCCGCCCGCGGCCGGGTGACCATCACGCCCGCCATTCTGGACCGCGAGGCTTTTCCCGCAGGGCAAGACCCGGTCTTCACCTTCGGCCTGGCGGTGCGCTTCCGCGACGGCTGGCAGGATAGCGGGCAGCAGTGGTCCGTGACGCTTGCCGGCATCGACGACACGCCACCGCAGACGCTGGGCTTCTCCTCCGGCGGCGTGGTGCTGGAGAATGACATTGGCGCGGAGATCGGCACGCTTCTGGCCAGCGACCCGGATACGGATGCGTCGCGGCTCACCTACAGCATCCCCTGGCCCTCCGCGGCGCGGTTCGAGATGGTGGGGAGAACGCTGAAGCTGCTGGAAGGTGTGGACCTGCTGACGCAGGGCGGCAGCGAGATTCCGGTGATCGTCGAGGTCTCGGACGGCCGGCAAAGCGCCGCCTTCACCGTCATGGTGAAGGTGCTGAATGTGACGAACGAGGACGACCTCCCCGCGCCGCCGCCGATCCTGCCGCCGCCGCCTGTCTCGCCACCACCGCCGGTGTCTCCGCCGCCGCCTGTCTCACCGCCTCCGCCGGTGTCCCCACCGCCACCCGTTTCGCCGCCTCCGCCGGTGTCTCCGCCGCCGCCTGTCTCGCCGCCTCC
>NZ_JACTUZ010000343.1 GCF_014490445.1 Pseudoroseomonas ludipueritiae
CGGCCCTCCGGCCGGGCCTGCACCGTCTGCAGCCAGTCCGGCGCCAGCAGGTCGCAGGCCACGCGGTTGTGCCGGCATTCATGGAATTCCGCCACGCTAAGCAGCCGGATGCCTGCCCTGGCACAGGCTTGCCGCGCTTTCTCGTCCAGCAGGTCCGGCGGCGCCACCACGGCCCAGACATGTTGCGCCCGCAACTGACGGGGCTCGCGCAGCATCGCGGCGGCATCATCCCCGGCGCGCAGCGTGGCGATGGCAAAGACCTCGTTGCTGTCAGTGGTGGCGCCTTCCACCGGCGTCAGCAACAGGATGCGGCGGCGCAGCAGCCCGCGCCGCAGCAACAGCAGGAAGGTGACGCGCGTCAGCGCCACGGCACCGAGGCAGCCCAGCAGCAGTTCTGGCAGGAGGCCGGGGGGGAGGGGCGGGCGCCCGGCGGGGTAGGCGATGCGCAGCACCAGCCAGGTCGCCAGCAGCAGCAGCACGCCGGCCAGCGCGCAGCCGGTCAGCATACGCTGCTGCCCGGATACCAGCGCGGGCTGGTAAAGGCCGCTGGCGCCGCAGACCACGCCGCAGCAGAGCGCCAGGGTCGCCGCCACCAGCATCGCGCGGATATGGTTGACAGGATATTCGGCGGAGGCCCCGATGGCCATCAGGGCATAGACCGCCAGAAACACCATCAGGCATTCCGACAGATACAGCAGCACAAGTTCGGAACGGATGTTGTGGCCGAACATGCTCGTCATCGCCGGGCCTCGTGGGGGGGATTTGCCGGCGAATGGATAGCACTTTATGAGGCTTCCCCGGAAGAGAATCCGCAATACAGCAATATTTCGCGGAACGAAAAACCAATATACTCTGTGAAATAATTTCCAGTCGGCGTGAATAATTTCCCCTTAAACAATGATGCATTACGGAGATGGCGTCATTTTTCATGACGCGGATTCCGGCTGAAGTGTAAATATTCGATTGCGTAACGGGTTTTCTCTGTTAACGTCTGCCTGGGCCGGGATGCAGGCCGGCGGCGCGGCCGCTTGTGCAGGGCCGGCCGTCCTCACGCGAAGCAGAGCCGATCCATGGCAGTGCGTTTTCACCAAACATCGCGGAGCATGGCGGGAGTCAGTGCCCGCGCGCCTCAGCCGGCGCAGGTGATTCCGGTGCGTTTGTCGGACCTGCTGCGGGATG
>NZ_JACTUZ010000344.1 GCF_014490445.1 Pseudoroseomonas ludipueritiae
CGGGCCCGGCCCGCGCCGCTTCCGGCAGCCGCACATGGCGGGGGCCCAGCGCGGACCAGGGCAGGCACTCCTCCGCCAGGCAAAGGCCGCTAGCATCCAGGCGCAGGCTGCGCGGGCGGCGCCCACGCAGCGCCCGCCGCAGGGCCCAGCCGGCCAGCAGCAGCACCAGCAGGGCAAGGCCCGCCGCGGCCAGGGAAAGCGGATCATGCCGCGCCGGGTTCAGCAGCACCGCCAATGCGGGCAGGCCGAAAAGCCCGCCCAGCAGCACCGCCGCCGCCAGAAAGGCCGGATCGGGCCGCGCGGGGCGGATCTCGATGAGCGTGGCATCGCCCTCGGTGCGGATGGTGAAGCGGCTGCTCTCGGTCCGGCGCATTGGTTTTCGCGGCTGTCCAGCCCAGGCTAGCCTGGATCGGCCAGTGCGGCGAGCCCGCCTTTTCGCTTGCATATCCACGGCCAAGCCCTTGTCATGCCACCCTTCCTTCCGGGATCATCCGGCCATGACCAGCGAACCTCTTTGGGATGAGGAGGCGGAGGAAGCCGACCGCCCGCCCTGGGCCAGCCGCGCCGCGGCCCTGCCGGCCGCCGCCCTGCCGGCGAAGGCGCTTCTGCGGCCGCTGGCGGAGGCGGAGGATGCCCTCTCGCGCCTCGATGCCCTGGCCGGCGCGGCCGAGCCGGCGGTGCAGGCAGGTCTGGCGGCGCGGATGGCGCTGGCGGAAGCCGCGGGCTGGCTGGCGGTAGCGGATATCTGGGTTCATCCGCGCGACCTGGCACTGCGCGAGGCCAGGCTGACCGGCTCCACCACCGCCGCCCTGCTGGGGGAGCGCTTGTCCGCGGTGCTGCCGGCGACCTTGCAGAAGGCTGAGGCGGTGCCGGCCGAGGCGCCCGGCGATGCGGCCATCGAGCAGGCCCTGGCCTTGGCCCGGCTGCTGCGCCGCCTGGCGGTGCTGCAAACCGTGGACCCGCTGGATTCCGCCGAAAGCCTCGGCTCGGCCCTGGGTGCCCTGGGGGCGGCGCAATGGCCGGCGGTTTCCGCCGTCCCTGGCGTGTCGGCGCCGGATTTCGGCCAGTGGCGCAGCCGCTTCCTGCAGGCGGTGGAGGATGCGCCGGCCCTGCTGGCCGCGGCACGTGGCGCCAGCGCCTGGGCGCGGCAGGCCGGCGAGGCCGAGC
>NZ_JACTUZ010000345.1 GCF_014490445.1 Pseudoroseomonas ludipueritiae
CGGGGCCCGGCGCGCCCGGCAGCGGCGGGGGCGGCGGCGCCGAGGAGGCGCCGGGCCCACGGGCCGAGAGCAGGAAGAAGACGATGGCGTTGCGCCCCTGGTCCACGGCGGATTCCAGCGGCGTCAGCCCCAGCACGTTATGGCCGTTAAGATCGGCGCCACGCGCTACCGCGTCCTGTGCCGAGGCGAGGTCACCACGGTTGATCGAGTCGAACAGCGCCTCGGTCGGGCCGAGGTTGTTGAAATTGGCATCCGGCGGAATGGCCGGCGCGGCATTGCGGTTGGCCAGCCCTGGCAGCGCCGGCGGTGGCGCGGCGGAGGAAGCGGCCGGCGCGTTCGGCGTCATGGGCCCACGGCCCATCTGGGCCTTGGCCGGCAGGCCCGGCAGCAGCACGGCGGCCAGGGCGGCGAGAGGCAGAAAGCGGGTGGGGGAGATCGAACGGCGCATAACGGCACCTTTAGAAGAAAAGCGGCGGGGTTGGGAACCTGAACAACGCGTGGAAGGGCCAGATTGGCGTTTCAGCAGCCCTCACCATTCAGCGTGAAGCTCTCGACCCGCTGGTTCCGCAGGGCGAAGGTGATGTCGCATTGCAGTTCCGCATAGGCGGGCGTGTTCATCCAGGGGCGATAGCGCCAATAGCCATAGCCATAGAAGGGATCGGGCTGGGAGACGGCCACGGTGGTGCGGCGCTCGAATTGCAGGAAGCGGCGGCCTTCCGTCTCGTAGCTGCGCACGGGCACGCCCATGCCGGATACCAGTTCGCCCTCGCTACGGCCGATATAGGCCGAGAGGCGCTGGCTCAGCGTCGGGCCGACCGCGCAGGCGCCCAGCACCAGGGGCAGCAGAAGAACGGGTAGGCTCCGCATGACGCTTTCTCCAAGGCCTGGCGAACGCCCGGCCACCAGGCCGCTGTCATACAGGATAAACCAATACCTTACAGCAGCGTTGCAGGCCGACGCGCGTTAGCGCCCCTCCCGCCGCCAGGCCAGCACGGCGATGCCCAGCACCAGCGGCAGCGCCAGCCAGGGCGGCAGCAGCGGCAGGGCGGAAACACCGGTCACGACATGGTCCTGGTTGCGCCGCAGCCCCAGCCAGCCGCTGCCGGAGCCGCCCGCCATGTCCCGCCCGGCCGCCACGCGGCGCAGTTCCGGCACCGCCGGCGC
>NZ_JACTUZ010000346.1 GCF_014490445.1 Pseudoroseomonas ludipueritiae
CGCGGGTCATGGCGGCGGCGGCGCTCATGCGCGGCTCCGCAGGCGGGGGGCAAGCACGGTGTAGAGCAGGTCGGTCAGCAGGTTGATCAGCACAAAGAGCGTGGCGGTGACCAGGATGGCGCCCTGCACCACCGGGAAGTCGCGGGCGAAGATGGCATCCACCGTCAGCTTGCCGATGCCGGGCCAGGAAAACACGCTTTCCGTCACCACCACGCCGCCCATCAACTGGCCGAATTGCAGCCCCACCAGCGTCACCACCGGCATCAGCGCGTTGCGCAGCGCATGGCGCCAGACCACGCGGCGGGCCGGCAGGCCCTTGGCGCGGGCGGTGCGGACATAGTCGGCGGAGAGGATCTCGATCATCGCCGCGCGGGTCATGCGCATGGTGGCGGCGGCGAGCGCGGCGCCCAGCGTCAGCGCCGGCAGCGCCAGGTGCCGCAGCGCCTCCAGCGGGTTTTGCAGGAAGGGCACATGGCCGGAGGAGGGCAGCACCGGGATGGCGATGGAAAAGCCCATGATCAGCAGGATGCCGAGCCAGAAGGAGGGCAGCGACAGGCCGCAGAGCGCCACCAGCGTGGCCGCGAAATCGGCAGGGCCGTTGCGCCGCGTCGCCGCCACCACGCCGGCGGGAATGGCGATCAGCAGCGAGATGACCAGGGCGGCCAGCGCCAGTTGCAGCGTCGGCAGCAGGGCGGCGCCGATCATGCCCAGCACCGGCCGCCCGGTCTGGATGGAGCGGCCGAGGTCGCCCTGCAGCACCTGCCAGAACCAGGCCAGGAAGCGTAGCGGCAAGGGGTCGTCCAGCGCATACTTGGCGCGCAGCGCGGCCACGGCGGCGGGGTCGGCCTCCAGGCCCAGCATGGCGGTCACGGGGTCGCCCGGCACGCTGGCCAGCAGCGCGAAGGAGAGCACGCAAAGCCCGAAGAGCACGGGCAGCAGGGCGAGCAGCCGCCCGATAATCAGGCGCATGGCAGCGGCCTTTCGGAAGCGGCGCCGCGGTCCTGGTCCCGGGCGCGGCGATAGGCGGCGATCCGTGCCGCCAGGGCCGGCGCCGGCACACCCGCCGCCGCCAGGGCGGTGAAGGGCGGCAGGGCCTCGGCGAAGTGGCAGGCGGCCTGGTGTGGAGCGGCGATGCTGCGCAG
>NZ_JACTUZ010000347.1 GCF_014490445.1 Pseudoroseomonas ludipueritiae
GCAGCGCCGCCGCCTCGGGCGCCACGCCCAGGCTGGCGGCCAGCCAGGCGGCCTCGTGCTCATTGGCCACCAGCAGGTCGATCTGCCGCAGCATGGCCTCCGGCACCGGCGCGGGCGGGGCCAGGTTCAGGATGATGCGGGCCCCGGCGGCGCGGGCGCGCGCCACCAGCGCCGCCATCTCCTCCACCGGCACTTCCATCTGCAGCAGCAGCACGGTGCCGGGGCCCAGATCGGCATCCGTCACCTGCGCCGCCCGCACCGCCATATTGGCGCCGGAGGCCACGGAAATCTGGTTAGCGCCCCTGGCATCGACGCAGATGGCGGCGGCGCCGGTAGCCACCCCCACCCGCGCCAGCCCGGACAGGTCCACCCCCGCCGCCACCATGCCCAACAGCGCGACCTCCGCCAGCGAGTCCGTGCCGACGGCGCCGATGAAATGGGTCCGTGCCCCGGCACGCGCCGCCGCCGTGGCCTGGTTGGCGCCCTTGCCACCGGGCGATGCGCGCCAGCTTTCGCCCAGCACCGTCTCGCCCGGCGCCGGCAGCGTGGGGGTCGGGAAGATCAGGTCGGCATTGGCGGAGCCGAAGACCAGGACGCTCACAGGCCCCGCTGCCTCTTGCGGCCCCAGGCATAGCCGAACCAAAGCGCGGCCACGACCAGCAGCGCCGTAGCCGCGTCGTTGAACACAAAGGTCAGCACGGCCCAGACCAGCCCCAGCACCGCCCCCACCAGCCAGATGCCGACCGAGAGCGCCGCGAAGAGCATCATCATCGGCAGGCCGAAGACCAGCAGCACCAGCAGCAACAGAAACCAGAACATCCTATCCCCCTTCCGCCCGGCGGCGCGGCGCCTTGCCGCGCGAGGCCGTGCCGGGGATGTCGTGACGCGCGGTGGCGCGTCCAAGGGCAAAGCCGCCAGTCCCCACCAGCAGCAGCAGCGCGCCGAGATCCCCCACCAGCGCCACCGCCAGCGGAATGCCGATCAGCAGCACCACCACGATCACCGCCACCGCCAGCCATTGGCGCGGCAGCAGGGCCAGCCAGAGGCGGAAGCGTTCAGACCGCTTCGGCGCCCGGCCCTTGCCGCCACGCGCCGGCGCCCGGGCTGCGCGCGCGGGCTTGGCGGCGGC
>NZ_JACTUZ010000348.1 GCF_014490445.1 Pseudoroseomonas ludipueritiae
GGCATGCCGATCATTGTGGCCTCGGGTCAGGGCCAGCGGGAGCACACGCTGCGGGCGATCGGCCTTGGCGCCTATGACTTCTGCGAAAAGCCGGTCGATCTCGCGGTGCTGCGCACCATCGTCGACCGCGCCCTGCGGCTGCGCGCGCTGGAGGAGGAGAACCTCCGCCTCGCCGCCCTGCCCCGCCCCAGCCCGATCCGCGACATCGTCACCGCCGACGAGGGCATGCTGCGCATCTGCCACACCGTGGAGCGCCTCTCCCAGGTCTCCGTGCCCGTGCTGCTGCTCGGCGAAAGCGGCACCGGCAAGGAGGCGCTGGCCCGCGCCCTGCACGAAATGGGCCCCCGCGCCCGCAAGCCCTTTGTCGCCATCAACTGCGCCGCCATCCCCGAGCCGCTGCTCGAGAGCGAGCTTTTCGGCCATGAGCGCGGCGCCTTCACCGGCGCCGTCCGCCAGGTCGCCGGCCGCATCGAGGCCGCCAATGGCGGCACCCTCTTCCTCGACGAAGTGGGCGACCTGCCGCCCTCGCTGCAGGCCAAGATGCTGCGCTTCCTGCAGGAACAGGTGATCGAGCGCGTCGGCGGCCGCACCCCCATCCGCGTCGATGTGCGCATCGTCTCCGCCACCAACCAACCG
The DNA here is from genome assembly GCF_014490445.1 of Pseudoroseomonas ludipueritiae. Lineage (GTDB taxonomy): Bacteria > Pseudomonadota > Alphaproteobacteria > Acetobacterales > Acetobacteraceae > Pseudoroseomonas > Pseudoroseomonas ludipueritiae. The sequence continues at coordinate 637 of NZ_JACTUZ010000348.1, forward strand.
CTGGAGGAACAGGCCGAGCAAGGCCGCTTCCGCGCCGACCTGCTCTACCGCCTGAACTCGCTGACGCTGCGCATCCCCCCCCTGCGCGAGCGCGGCGAGGACCCGCTGCTGCTGGCCCGCTGGTTCCTCGCCCGCTACGCCCGCGAGTTCAACCGCCGCCTGCGCGGCCTCGATGCCTCCGCCGCCGAGGCCGTCATGGCCCACCGCTGGCCCGGCAATGTGCGCGAGCTCGGCAACCGCGTCCGCCGCGCCGCCCTGATGGCGGAAGGCAACACCATCTCCGCCGCCGACCTCGAACTCTCGCCCCCCGCCGAGCCCTCCGAGGTCGACCTCGACCTCCGCGCCGCACGGCTCCGCGCCGAACGCGCCACCATCGAGCGCGCGCTGGCCCGCTCCAACGGCTCCCTCGCCGCCGCCGCACGCCTCCTCGGCATCTCACGACCCACCATCTACGGCCTCCTCGAAACCCACCGCCTCTCGCCGAATCAG
>NZ_JACTUZ010000349.1 GCF_014490445.1 Pseudoroseomonas ludipueritiae
CGGCCTCCCAGCGGTGGCGCAGGGCTTCCGCGCCGCGGCTGCCGGCCAGCGCCAGGGCCGCCAGCAGCGCCATGGCCGCGACAAGCCCCGGCAGCAGCCGGTCGGAGAGCGCCCGCTTCAGCCCCAGCGGGTCTCGCGCATAGCGGGTGCGCCTAACCATGATGCACGACCCTGCCGGCCTCCAGCACCAGGGAGGGCGCGGGAAAGCTGGCCACCAGTTCCTCGGAATGGGTGGCGACGACCACGGTGGTGCCCAGGCGGTTCATCTCCGTCAGCAAGGCCAGCAACCGGCGGGCCTGATGCGAATCGAGGTTGCCGGTGGGCTCATCCGCCACCAGCAATTGCGGCCGCGTCACCACGGCGCGGGCGATGGCCACGCGCTGCTGCTCGCCGCCCGAAAGCTGCTGCGGCAGCGCGGCTTCCTTTCCCGCCAGCCCGACCCAGCGGAGGATCTCCGTCACATCCGGCCGTGCGCTCGACTCGGAACGGCCGGCGAGGCGCAGCGGCAGGGCCACATTGTCGAAGGCGGAAAGGTAGGGCAGCAGCCGGAAATCCTGGAAGACCACGCCGATTCGCCGCCGCAGCGCCGGCAGTTGCGCCCGCCGGTCCGCCCGCACCGTCACGCCCAGCACCTCCATGGTGCCGCGGGTGGGCAGTTGCGCCAGGTGCATCAGCCGCAGCAGCGAGGACTTGCCGGCGCCCGAGGCGCCCAGCAGCCAGGTGAAGCTGCCATCCGGCAGGGTGAAGGTCAGGTCGGACAGGGCTTCCGGCCCCTCCCCCCCACCAGGGGCGGGGTAGCGTAATCCGACGGCGGTGAAGCGGACCATGGCGGAGGGGAATGCCACGACAGGCCGCCGCATACCACCCGCCAAGACGCCCCGGCGGAGGTGCCGGCCACCGCCACGGGCTTGCGGGCGCCGCGGGCTTGGTCATAGCAAGGGGCATGCGCATTGAATGCCCTGCCTGCGGCGCCGCCTATGAGGTGCCGGAACACCTGTTGACGCGCCCGGACGGCACCCCGGCCCGGCCTGTGCGCTGCCTGCGCTGCGCCCGCGAATGGCAGCCGGCGGCCCCGGCGCCCGAGGCCCCTGCCGCCGCCG